>CAYMGZ010000109.1:0-8303 GCA_964390095.1 uncultured Lachnospiraceae bacterium
ATATATCAAAAACGGAGTCCCTAAAAGTGGTTCTGGTATCGGAGGGAAACACCCATGCATGCGATGATGTATTGCGTTGGACTTCCTCGGATAGTTGTGTTACAATCACCCAGAACCCGGATGGAAGAAGTGTGGTTCTTACAGGCAGAAGGAATGGAACTGCCACCATTACGATTACCGCAGTGGTGGGGAATGTTAGCAAAACCTGCACTGTGACTGTAGTTGGTGAATCAGAACCCGAAGAAGATGAGGCGGAATTCGAAAATATTTATCTTGATGCATCCTTTGCATCCCAACCGACGGAAGAAGATTTCATGGTGTGGGTCAACGGCGGTAATGTCGCGACGGACGGGGGACAAAAATACAATTACAAAGTGCGCAGTCTCTATACCAACATCAAAGCTTCCGACATCACGATGACGGTCAATGGAAAGACAAAAACAAAAAAAGGAAAGTTGGTGGCGGGCATCACACTTTCACCGGAGCAGCCGGAACTTGTCAAAGGGAAAATCGTTGATAAGGAGGCAGCGGCGTACGCGAAGGCAACCGTCAACGCGAAAACGGGGTTAATTAAGATTACCGCCCAGAAAAAACCGGGTGAAGTGTATCTCTGGGTTATGGACACCGGGGACAAGGCAGCCGTGGCATACGCGAAGATCACCGTCACCGCAGCACCGAAGAAAATTCTTTTAAACGACAGGGAATATACTATGGAGAGCAGGGAAGTGGTGAAGAAAGAGACGCTTGCGGTCGGTGATGGCATGGAAGTGTTTTTGAAGCCGCTCTTAGAATCCAAAGGAACAGAGCTTGCGCAAGGTGGCACATATTCTTTTACCTACGGCAAAAATGGGGAGAAATATTTAAGTGTTGTGCCGATCGAAGGCTCCAAGTACGGTTTCCGGATTACACCAATTGCGCTTGACCCTGCAAAAGCAGGGAAAACCCTGAATGTGAAGGTGGATTTTGTCTGCAACGAGAACAATAAAAAAGTTTCTGTCACCATAACCATCAAAAACCCGATGGAAAATATTTCCTTCTCTGCGGGGAGCGGTCTGACAGAGGCTGGGGAGGGTGCTTTTACGGCGAAATATTCCGAGACACAGGCACAGAGCCTGACATTAAATATTGACGCGCAGCAGACCGATCCCTCTTTTGCCACGACCGATAAACCGGTGGTTCTTGCGGTCACAAATGCGGGCGGTATCCAAATCGACGAAAAAGGGAGGATAAAAGTTACCAAGCCAACAGGGGATGCTTCGAAGATAAAATCTTCCCTTAGCCGTGATAAAAAGAGCATTATTGTGAAGGTGCCGAAAAAACTGGCGGTGGGAACGGAGACCAATTTTGTTTTGTATTACAATGAGGAATGTTATGAACTGTACTCAGTTAAGATTGTAGAGTGATGTTGGTTTTGGGTGCCATGTGCTTTCGGTGCGTGGCATCCGTTTTTTATGTGCAGACCCGCATATGGAAATTTGGACCTCCCATGTAATTTAGGAAATTCCAGATATCCCCTTGACGAAATGCAGATTTCGGTATACGATAGGCAGGTAGGAAAAGTTGGAGATGGCAGGCTTTGTGCCGGTGTGGTATGTAAGGGGATTGGCGGCCGGAGGGTGCATACGGCATGGGCATGCCAGAAAATTGAGCAGAATGGGGATTAAGATGGAACGAGTTGCGGTAGTAACGGACAGTAACAGCGGTATCACACAGAAACAGGGCAGGGAACTGGGGATTTCGGTTCTGCCGATGCCGTTTATGATCGACGGGGATACTTTTTATGAGGATATCAGCCTGACACAGGAGGAATTTTACGTGCGCCTAAAAGCGGGGGCGGATATTTCGACCTCGCAGCCAACAGCGGGGGATGTCATTGATCTGTGGAAAGGACTTTTGAAAGAATATGATACGGTGGTGCACATCCCAATGTCCAGTGGTTTAAGCGGTTCCTGTGAGACGGCGATCATGCTGGCGGGGGATTTTGGCGGCAAGGTGCAGGTTGTCAACAACCAGCGTATTTCCGTAACGCAGCGCCAGTCGGTACTGGATGCGATTGAACTTGTGCGGCAGGGATATACGGCGGTGCAGATACGGGAAATATTGGAGCGGGATAAGATGGAGTCGAGCATTTACATTATGCTTGACACATTGAAATACCTGAAAAAAGGAGGGCGCATCACCCCGGCAGCAGCGGCGCTCGGCACGATCTTAAATTTAAAGCCGGTCTTGCAGATCCAAGGGGAAAAATTGGATGCGTTTACGAAGGCGCGCAATGTCAGGCAGGGAAAGCGTGCCATGCTTGATGCGATGAAGCGTGATATTGAGACGAGGTTTTCAGACGGCAGTGAACAGCCGGTTTATCTGGAGATGGCATACACTTACGACCTTGAGGCCGCAAATGCGTTTAAAGAGGAAGTGCAGGCGCAGTTCCCGGGTTACGATATCGTGCTCAACCCGCTTTCACTCAGTGTTTCCTGCCACATCGGACCAGGGGCATTGGCGGTGGCATGTTCGAGGAAGCTGCCGGAGCTGAAGTGAAATTTTTTGGGATAGGAAAGCGTCCATGCAGGGGGGGAGGTTCTGCATGGACGCTTTATTGTTTTTTTGATTTCTAATATTATTCTGATAAATTTGATCCAATCCCCTTCCTGATTTGTGCATTTTAGCCACCATGTTCCACGGATCTGATTTTCTTTTTTCTTCAATCATCAGGTCAATGATTTTAGCATCTTCGCAATCAATGGTACAGGATGGTAAAAAGAAAATCATACTCCCCATTGACGTGCATTTGAGAATGTTGTAAAATATTATACAAAAATATAAAATTTGCCAGAGAGGTATCAGCATGAAAAGCGTAAAAAAATTCTTTACGATCTGTGCCATAACTGCCGCCCTCACCATAGGGAGCGCTGCGGATGCGGGCATGCCGGGCGCTGTGTGGAAGGTGCAGGCATCACCGGACGGGATGACAGAAAGGGTTTTACCGGCATCGTCTGTCAGGGTATGGAAGGCAGGCACACCCGTATCCCCGGGAGAGACACAGGAGGGGAGGATCCCGGTAACACCGGATCAGGAACCGACGGGCAGCAAAACCCCTGCCTTAAGCAAAACCACTGCCATTCTGGTGAAAGGCCAGACCCTTAAGCTCACACTCACAAACGCAAGCGGCAAAGTCACATGGTCGTCCTCGGACAAGACCGTCGCATCCGTTAGCACTACAGGGAAAGTCACGGCAAGGAAAAAAGGTACGGCAATCATCACGGCCAAAAACGGCGGCAAAAAATACACCTGCGAAATTACCGTTGAAACGCCGAAACTAAACAAAACCACCCTCACCATCGCTGAGGGCAAAACTTACAGACTAAAGCTCTCCGGCACAATCCAGACCGTGAAATGGTCAAGCAGTGACCGCGCGGTCGCAAAGGTAGGAAGCACCACCGGCAAGGTAAGCGCGGTCAAAGCAGGGGAATGCACCATCACCGCAAAAATCGGGAAGAAAAAATATTCCTGCCGTGTGGAAGTAACAGAAGAAATCATAGAAAAAGAACCGGGGACAGATCAGGAAGAAACCAAAGGACAGGAGACGGAACAAAACCAGGAAAACACGGACACGGATGCCGGGGCTTTGACCGAAGGGAAGGTTTACGCCGCCATCATGGCGATGCAGCCCGAATACCCGGAAGGCATGGCGTGGACAAACGATAACACCTATTACTGGAAGGGCGGCATCTACAGCGGCGGCATGGGCTGCGCGGCCTTCGCCTTCGCCATGAGCGATGCGGCGTTTGGTGACCTTCCGGCAAGGATGCACACGGACTACTCCAATATCCGCGTGGGTGATATTTTGCGGGTTAATAACGACACCCATTCCGTGATTGTGTTGGAGGTATCCGAAACGGAAGTGGTCGTGGCGGAAGGCAATTTTAACGATTCCATCCACTGGGGCAGGAAGCTTAGCCGCGATGAATTGCAGGGGGAGGGCAACTATATTTTGACAAGATATCCGGAGTGAGACGATCCGGGATAAAACAAAAATCCGAAAAGGACAAAACCAAAAATCCAAATCATATCCATAATAAGGAGGGCAGCCATCATGATGGAGAATTTGATCGCGCAGTACCGCTTTGACGATGAGAAAAACCCGGGCGCGGACGTGAGCGGGAACGGCTTTACGGCGAAAGCCTGCGGGAAAACACCGCCGCACATCGGCATTGTCGCAGGGCGCAGGGCGGCTATTTTTCCCGGCGGCGCAAACGGGACATCGTATTTTGAATTGCCGGAGGGCATTTTTGACGGGGTAGGCGACGAGACGGGAATCACCGTGACCGCGTGGGTCAACTTCGCGCAGGGGACCAATGTCTGGGAGCGCGTGTTTGATTTCGGGAAAAGCAATCAGGGACCGTACATGTTTTTGACAAGGAACTTCAGGGGGGTGTGTTTTAAGGACGGGGACTTGTTTGCAGACCCGGTCTTTACTTACCCGCTCGGCGAGTGGGTGCATGTGGCAATGACCGTGAGCGGCACGAAGAACGGAACGCTTGGGAGCGCGGGACCTTGTATTTATGTCAATGGCGACGTGGCGGCGAACGGGGAGATCAGCCAGACCGCAAGCGGTACATACAAGCGCCTGCGCGAGTGGTTTGCAACCTTTGCAGAAAAAGAAAATTACAGCCATAATTACATCGGAAGGTCGCAGTTTGCGGCGGACGGTGATTTTTCGGGCGCGATTGCAGATTTCTGTATTTTTAAGCGGGTTCTTGGCGCGGACGAAATCGTGGATATGATGTGCGAGACGCTTAACGATGAGCAGATTTTGGTTCCGGCGGCGGAGCGCTACCTTGCCATCCGCCAGCAGGTAGTCACCGAGGATATTGAGCTGCCGACAAACTTGCTGCGGGGCAGGGTGCGTGTGGAATGGGAATCGGACCAGCCGTCGCTTTTTAACGGGGAGGGAAAGGTAGGGCTGGTAAAAGAACCCACGGTTGTGACACTCACCGCAAAGCTGCGCCTAAACAAGGAAATTTCCCTGCCGTCCGATGCGTGTGTAAAAAAGCAGTTTGTCTTCACGGTAATGCCGCGGGACATTGCGCCATATTCCCTGACCATCCATAAGGACAAGCCGGTGCTTGATATCAGCAAGACCCTGTACGGCCTGTTTTATGAGGATATCAACAATGCCGCGGACGGTGGCATTTACGCGGAGATGGTAAGAAACCGTTCCTTTGAAGCATTTTATTATGATACTTATGATTTCCGTTCGGGGGAGGACGGGCGTTCCACCGGGAGGAAGCATACGCCGCTTGCGGGCTGGTACGGCGACCTTGATAAGCTGACCGTGAAAAACAGGGGCGGCATAAACGAAGTGTTTGGCCAAAGTGACCCGGACGGCAATGTGACCTATGTGGAGGCGGCGGACGGCGCGGTTATCACGAACCGGGGTTTTTCGGATACGAACGGGAATTTTGCCATGCATTTTGTAAAAGGCGGGCGCTACCATTTTACGGTCTGGGCAAAAGCGGAAGGGAATGCCGTGGTTTCGGTGCGGCTTCTGGATGCCGATGGGGCGGCAATCAGTAATACCGCAAAGATCGCTGTGTCCGGCGGCTGGAGGAAATACGGTGCGGGGCAATGCGGCGGGGAGCAGGCTGATGCAGTGCCGCGCGATACCGCGCCATGCGGCGGGGAGCAGGCTGGTGCAGTGCCGCGCGATGCCGCGCCATGCGGTGAAATACAGGCAGGCCCTGTGCGGGAAATCGTGCTCACGGCAGAAAAAGACTGCCTTGGGCAGCTGGAATTATCCTTTGCGGGCAGTGCCGCCATCGACATGGTTTCGATGTTCCCGGAGCAAGTCTGGGGCTTTGGGGAGGAGGTGGGCAGCGCGGGCGCGCACACCAATTACCTTGGCAACCCGAACTACCGCCTGCGCCGCGACCTTGTTATGGCAATGAAAGACCTGCACCCGGCATTCCTGCGTTTCCCGGGCGGCTGCATCTCGGAAGGTTCGTACATCTGGGAGAATGTCTACGACTGGAAAGATTCGGTGGATATTGTGGAAAAGCGCAAGGAAAATTTCAATGTCTGGGGCTACATGATGACGCTCGGCCTTGGCTACATGGAATATTTCCAGCTTGCGGAGGATCTAAACGCGGCACCGCTTCCGGTCATGGCATGCGGTGTGCTCTGCCAGGCGCGCTCGGACTACGCAAACCCGGCAGGCGGGAAATTGCAGGAAAAATACATCCGTAATTTTACCGACCTGATTGATTTTGCAATCAGCACCGATTTTGGGAACAATAAATGGGCCATGCTGCGCAAAAAAATGGGGCATGAAGCACCGTTTGCACTGCACTATTTAGGTGTGGGGAACGAGAACTGGGGCAAGGAGTTTTACGCGAGCTTTGAGGAATTTTACGGGCGGATCACGGCGTATGTGAAGGAAAATTATCCGGACCACGAGCTCCATATCATTTCGACCGTTGGCGCGCAGGCCGATGACCGGGCATACCAGAACGGTTGGCGCTACTTAAGTGGGAACCTCACGGGGGATGGTGCAGCCATACGTTTTACAGATGGTGAGCACAGCTTTGCCAAGGATGTAAAATGGTATCGCGGCCAGAAAGATTTTATGGAAACGATCGTGGATGAACACTATTACCGTTCCAATGAGTACCTGCTGGAAAATGCGGACCGTTACAATTATTATGCGCGCGCCTACAAGAAGGACGGGAGTGTGGATGACGGGCGGATCAGCAAGGTTTTTGTTGGTGAGTACGCCTCAAGTGACAAGAACACACTCGCGGGCGCGGTCGCGGAAGCCGCAGTGATGACGGGTTTTGAGCGCAATTCGGATGTGGTGCGCCTGGCGGCAACGGCACCGCTGTTCAACAAGGTGCTCACGGACGGCACATACCGCTGGACACCGGACTGCATCTGGTTTGATGATGAGACCGTATGGCGCACGCCGAATTATTATGTGCAGCAGATGTTTGCAAAATATCTGGGAAATAAGCTTCTGCACACGGAATTTTCGGAATACCGGGATGCAAGGCGCGTCACGCCTGTGCCATCCGGCGGCGTAGAGCTTGTGACCGGGGAAGCGGATCTTTTGTTAAAGAAGCTGACGGTGTATGCGAACGTGGGAAGGGATGTTTTGTTTGAGCAGGATTTCACAAAGGAGTTAGACCCGCGTTTCGTGCTCTACCCGCATACCTGGCTGGAACCGGGCGAGGGCGGGCTTTTGCTGAAAGGCAGCCGCGATGTGGCGGGGCTTTACCTGCCGGGGGATTTTTCGGACTGCACGGTGGAGGCGGTGCTCACGCGCGTTTCCGGTGATGGTGCGCTGACGCTTGGGGTCGGGGTTTCCGGCATCGGCAAGGGGCGCAGTGCCGTACAGTATGTGATTGGCGATGCGGGGAAAACCTGCGTCCGGGTCATCAAGGACGGCGTGGAGGGCTATGCGCTCGGCGATTTCTCCTGTGGCAGGGCGGCAGGCAACCTGCGCGCGGCTCTTGACGAGGAGGTTGTGACGGGCGAGGAATATATGGTCCGCATCAATTATGGCGGTGTTTTTGAAGTGCCGGGGAAGGAGGCGGGCGGCCAGAAAGCCGCCCGCGGAACCGCATCCGGTTATGGCGCTTCCGGCTACGGCGCGTACCGCCACCTGATCTGTTCCCACGAAAGAAAGGGCGTAAAAAGCCGTGTCTTGGATTACAAGCTGGAAGCCTACAACCGTGCGGTATTCCACTCGGTCACGGCGGACGGGGAAAAGGTTTATGCGAAGCTTGTCAACGCGGACAATTACCCGAAAAAGCTTGAGCTTATCTTTGCCGGGGATGATGGGGCAAAGGAAGGTGTACAGGATGGCATGGCGGCATGGATCTGCCTGACCGGAAAGGAAGCGCTCGTTCATGAGCCGAATGTCAACACGCGCGGGGCGGAGCGGGTTGCCCCGGTGGAAAAAGCCCTGCCGGTAAAGGATTCGAAGCTGACCGTAACGCTCCCGGCAAACTCGGTGTCGGTGGTTGTCGCAAAAAAATAAACGGTCGGGTTTTACCAAGCGTCCGGATGCGGCGGGCGGGATGTTTTTTTGGATGGATCGGGATGGATGGGGGGCGGGGCAAATAATGTGCCGGAATTTTTTAGAAGAATATAGTAGGATTTTTCGGAAAAATGCGGTATAATATCCATATGCTGGCAGGCAGAATGGGGAGAGGGTACCCCCTCCGGGGGTGTAGCCCCTGAAAGGGGCTATGCACTCGCACGAAGCTGTAGATGCCGCAGAGCGGCCGTGCTCGGCGCAGTTG
>CAYMGZ010000110.1:0-4525 GCA_964390095.1 uncultured Lachnospiraceae bacterium
TTGGCGAACCGTGTGCATCCCCCGGAGGGAACATGTCCGAAGGACATGGTATAATGTATATAATATTAAATTTGGAGGGTTTACACATGTCAACATTAAGCATTGAATTTTTTTCCGGGTGCCTGATGCGCCCAGTAACGTTCCGGGCATACCTGCCGGACGGAATGCGTTTCCTGACGCAGGAATTTAAAGACAGCCCACATTACAAAAGGCCGACCAAAACATTATTTTTGTTGCACGGCTATACCAGTGATTCAAAGGAATGGCTCTACGGAAGTTCCATCCGCTTCCTTGCGGAAAAATACAATCTGGCGGTTGTTTTTCCGAACGGGGAAAACAGTTTTTATTTAAATGGCGAGGCCACCGGGCGCAAATATTGTGATTTCGTTGGCGGGGAATTAGTGGATTACATGAGGAAGGTTTTTGGGCTGGCAAAAACAGCAGAAGATACTTTTATCGGTGGGCTTTCGATGGGAGGTTTTGGCGCGCTGCACACAGCGTTTGCGTTCCCGGAAAATTTCAGCAAGGTGGCGGCAATGTCCTCCGCCCTCTTAATCCATGAACTTGCGGGCATGAAACCGGGCCAGGATAACGGCGTGGCAAATTACGGGTATTACCATCTGTGCTTTGGCAACCTTGACCATGTGCAGGAAAGTGACGCAAACCCGGAAACGCTTTTGTTAAAATTAAAAGAAGAAAATAAAACCATTCCGGATATTTTTATGGCGTGCGGCACGGAAGATTTCCTGTTAGAAAGAAACCGCGCGTTCCGTGATTTCCTGCAAAAGGAAAATATCCCTGTCGTTTATGAAGAGGGTTCGGGAAGCCACAACATGCAGTTCTGGGATGCGAAACTGGAGCCCGCAATCAAGTGGATGTTATCGTAAGCATCGATGAATCTGCCACAAATACAAAATGGATGTGTGTGGGCAGACGAAAGGAGAGGGAAGATGGACGATAAATGTTATCTGCTCTGCTATACAAGGGAGCCGCAGGAGGATTCCATTTATTCGCAGAAGCTTGCGTACAGCATGCATCTTGCGTTAAGTGAGGACGGGGAGCATTTTACCGCGCTCAACCATAATTCGGGGATTTTGTACGCGAAAGCAGTAGTAAGGGAGGATGGCACGCTGCACGCAAAAAGCCTGAAGAAGCCAAGTATTTTTAAACGACCGGACGGGTCGTTCGGCGTAGTGGCAAAAAGGATCGAGGTGGATGGAAGCCAGGATGAGGAGCTGAAAGAATTGGCAGTCGCGTTTTGCAGCGATGACCTGATCCACTATAAGGAGCTTGGCGCATGGGGCACGGGCAGCGAAGAAGCGGAGAACGTGCTCCACGAAGCGGGGACTGTGATGCGCAGGGCGATAGCAGGGATGCGGGGGATTGCATTGCCGGAAGGTAGTGCGGGCGCTTTGGTGTTAGAAGGCGAAAAAGGCAGCGCGGATGCTGCGGCTTTGGATGGCGAAAAGGGCGGCGCGGGCGCTGTGGCGCTGGATGGCGGGAACCCGGAATGTGCGGCTGACAGCCAGCTTGGCCAGCTTTCGCCGGAGAGCATACGCTGGAACCGTTATATTTTCGGGGAATTTACAAAGGAAGAATGTGACGTGATCAAAGCCCAGCTACCGGGGGCAGTTCCCGGAAATATGGTCGAGATATCAAAAGAGCAGGCAGAGCGCTTAAAATGCCGTTTCCTCACGCCAGTCAATATCGCAAATGAAGTGCCGGAGCGCGTTTTGGCAAAAAATAAGCAGGAACTTGACGCGGTGCGTGCCGTGGCGCATTACAGCGATGGCTCTGCCATCGAAAAAAAGGTGGACTGGTATGCGGACGGGGTGGATTTTGGTAAGCCCGGGGAGTATGAGGTATACGGGAAGGTGCACCAGGAGCATTTCCCATTCCCGGTGGCCTTTGACCGCGCGGATCCGTGCATCGGGAAATGGAACGGGAAATATTATTTTATCGCGACAAACGATGCGGATGGGAACAATTCCCTCTACATCCGTGAGGCGGACACAATCCCTGCCTTGGTCACGGCGCAGGAAATAAAAATTCTCGACACGAAGATGTACCCGCATTTAAAAGGATTATTGTGGGCACCGGAATTCCATATCATTAATGGCAGGCTCTACATATTCCACGCAGGAACACCAGGGCCATTTGAGAAGGAACAGAGCCATTTGATGGCATTGAGGCCGGGTGGCAACCCGATGCGCGCTGCGGACTGGGAAATGCCGGTGCGCATGGAAAAACAGGATGGGAGCATGCTCTATAACGAGCAGGGCATCACGCTTGACATGACGGAATTTGAGTCGGCGGGCGTGCACTATGTCTGCTGGTCGCAGCGCCAGTTCTTCCCGGTTGACCAGGGCGCGTGGCTTTACATCGCAAAATTAAACCCGGAGAAACCATGGCAGCTTGCTTCTTGGCCGGTGCTTTTGTCGCAGCCGGAATATGGTTGGGCAAACAACCATACCTTTGTGGATGAGGGACCGTTCGTAATCAAAAAAAATGGGATGGTTTATATGACCTTTTCCAGCGCTGCCGTGGATTCCACCTATGTGACAGGTCTGCTTACGGCAAAAGAGGGCGATGATTTGTTGGACACGGCGAACTGGGTAAAGGAAAACTGCCCGCTCCTCTCATCAAGAAGCATCCCGTCGGATGTCAGCGAAAAAGGTGTGGCGGCAGCACAGTCGCGCTGGGGTGAGTTTGGACCCGGCCACAATTCTTTTGTGGAGGATGAAGATGGCGTTTTCTGGTTTGTCTACCACGCGAGGCGCGGCGTGAACGGCGAGCGCTCCAGCGGCTTGCGCCGCCTGCATTTTAACCGGGAGGGCTTCCCGGTGCTCGACATGACCGAAGAGCGGGATTTGAATCCGGAACTTGTCTGGGTAAAAATGAAAGTGACCGTGTAAGCATGAAAATAAACGGGCTGGGAATGAATTTCCGGTATGTTTTTTTGCATGAAATGAAAGGAGATTTCTGTATGAAGATAAGAAAATTATTTTTTGCAGTAGCTGCCGCCGTTTTGCTTGCGGGCTGCGGCGGTGGAACGCAGGGGGAGGATGCGGCCCCGACCGAGGCCGGGAACCAGGGGACAAACGATCCGGCGACCCCAGAGCCAACCAAGGCTCCGGAAGCAACGAAAGAGCCGGAGATAACGCCGACCCCAGAGCCAACACCGGAACCAACGAAGGCACCGGCGGCCCAGAATTTCCTTGAACTCTACAAGGATGATTTTTACATGGGGATTGCATTGAACCCGAGTGATTTCAGTAACTGGGATAATATTAAGGAAACGATTACGGCAAATTTCAACAGCTTTTCCTGTGAAAATGAGATGAAGCCGGATGCCGTGCTGCGCCAGAAAGAAAGCCAGGATGGGCTGGCGGATGGTTCCACCTATAAAGACCCCGTCGTTGATTTTTCCCGCAGCAACGCGGCAATCCTGCGCGCGCTGGAAAATGACATCAAAATCCGTCTCCACACGCTGGTATGGCACGCTCAGACCCCGCGCTGGTTCTTTACCGAGGATTACACCAACGAGGGCGAGTACGTAAGCCGCGAAGTCATGCTTGCGCGCATGGAAAGTTATATCCGGCAGGTGCTCACATATTTTGACACGGAATATCCGGGGCTGATCTACGCGGTGGACGTGGTGAACGAGGCGTTTAACGGCCCGGTTTCCGAGGAAAACCCGCACGGTGTCGTGGAGGAAGCGGATGGGCATGGGAATTATTGGTTTGACGTGTTAGGCCCGGATTATGTCTACTACGCATTTTATTATGCAAGGCAGTACGCTCCGGATTACATGAAACTGTTTTACAATGATTACAACACAACCATGAAAGTACAGCGCATCATTGACGGTCTGCAGAAAGTGCAGGATGAGGGGCTGATTGACGGGATCGGCATGCAGTCACATGTCAGTGTGGATGATGTGATGGATAAGACCCTGCTCCCGACCGTGCGCGCATTTTGCCGCGCCGGCTATGAGGTGCAGATCACGGAATTTGACCTTGGCATCGGCCAGGATGCAACGGAAGAAAATCTGGAGAAGCAGGCACGTAAATTAAAATGCCTGATGATCGGGTTACAGAAGATTGTGGAGGACGGGATGCCGTTTACTTCCATGACTTTCTGGGGCTACACGGACCGTCCGGCAAGCGGCGGTTGGAGGGCCGGCGAGCATGCGCTTTTATTTGACGAGCAGGGCAACCCGAAGCGCGCGTTTTACGGTGTGTTACAGGACGAGTCGGTGTGGGCGGTTGATTATTGAGAAAATAAAAGCAAAAGAAAAAACACCGGGGAATGGCAGTTTTACGGGCTGCCATTCCCCGGTGTTTTTATGCGCAGACCCGTGCAGGGGAAATAAGCCGTTTTGCTTTTTTCCTAAAATCGTTGACGTGGTAAAAGAAAAATTGGTTTGTTTATGACTTGGATGTTCGATCTTCCTAAACAATTTATAATTTTTAAAGGCGTAGGATTAGTGGTATGGAAGCTGTCACATGTCAACGTAAAAATT
>CAYMGZ010000110.1:4535-5240 GCA_964390095.1 uncultured Lachnospiraceae bacterium
CAAGATATAAGGTGGTGCATCATTTATGGAAACAAAAGGCGGGTTTTACATCACACAGATCAAACAATTGCAGGAGCGGATCTTTGAGCGCCTCCTGCTTGCAGCGGGGCTTGAGCTAAGCGGTGGGCAGGGCAGGATATTGTTTGTTTTGTGGAAGGAGGAACAGCTGACTGTCGGTGAGATTGGCAAGGCGGTATCCCTCGCGAAAAATACCGTCTCTGCCGTTGTGGACGGCATGGTGCGCAAAGGAATTTTGGAGCGCACCATAAACCCCGAAAACCGCAGGGAAACCATCATATCCCTCACGGAGCGCGCGCTGGGGATGCGTGAAAGGTACGATGAGGTATCACAGCAGATGAACGAGTTGTTTTACCAAGGCTTTTCCGTGGAAGAACGGGAGGCATTCGAGGGCTATCTTGCCCGCATCCGTGATACCTTAGTGCAAGAAGAGGAAAAGATGCGTGCACATACGGAAAATTAAAAAACAGCACATACGGAACTCAAAAACAGCATATGCCCGTACAGAACCGGAAAGGAATTCCGGAAGCCATGCGGACGGAAGTCCTTTCCACGATGGATGGCGGTGGGAGGGCATATGCGGAACTCAAAAAACAGCATATGCCCGTACAGAGCCGGAAAGGAATTCCGGGAGCCATGCGGACGGAAGTCCTTTCCACGATGGATGGCGGTGGGAGGGCATATGCG
>CAYMGZ010000110.1:5340-8281 GCA_964390095.1 uncultured Lachnospiraceae bacterium
GAACTCAAAATAGGAGATTTTATGAAAACAAAAACGGAATTATTTGATTTTATCCGTGGACAGCAAGCACTCTACGTCGCTTCCATTGACGCTGACGGCTTCCCGAACATCAAGGCGATGTTCACCCCGCGCAGGATTGAGGGAAACAGCTTTTACCTGAGCACGAACACCTCATCCCTGCGGGCAAAACAGTTTATGGAAAACCCGAAAGCAAGCGTCTATATCGTAAACGGCGGCGAGGGCATCATGCTCATCGGCACGATGGAGGTGCTGCAGGATTCCGCGTCCAAACAATCCATCTGGCGTGATGAGGACGTGATGTATTACAAGGAAGGTGTGACCGACCCGGATTACTGTGTTTTCAAATTTACGGCGGCAAAAGGCAGGAGGTACTGCGCCGGGGTATCGGAGGATTTCCGGCTTTCCGAACTGAAATAAGCCGGAAAGGAAAATAATCCAAGCTCCCTATCCGCGCATACCGCAGGCAAGCCTGTGGTATGCGCGGATAGAAGCAAGGAAACCAGGGAACAAAGAAGGAAGGAAAGGGGGGACATCTACATATGCCATATTTGAAAGTCCGTGATCTGTCCGTTTATTACGAAGAAATCGGCACGGGGGAACCCGTGTTGTTCCTTCACAGCGCTTACAGCCGGGGAATCCTTGCCTTTTGCGGGCAGATACAGCCATTTTATTCGGCGGGCTGGCACTGTTATTACCCGGATCTGCGCGGGCATGGGCGCACCCGCTGCGAGGATCTCACTTGGGATTCCGCGCGCATCGCAGAGGACATGGTTGTGTTTTTGGATGAGTTAAATATTGACAAAGCAAACCTTATCGGTTATAGTACGGGTGGAGGGATTGCTTACTATATGGCGGCAAGGCATCCGGAGCGGGTGAAGAGCCTGATCACAATCGGGAATGGCGGTTTTGTGGATGCTGCCGGGGCAAAAGATTATACGCCGGAAGCACTGCTTGCCCGCGGCGAAACAGAGTTTATCGAAAAAATGAAAGTTTTGCATGCCGATGCCCATCAGAGCGACTGGGAGGAGTATCTGCGGCAGGAAGTTTTGGATTGGCGCTCCCATCCGGTGTTGACGGACGGGGAATGGAAGCGGATCACAATGCCGATGCTTCTGATTGCGGGAGAACAGGATAGCTTTGCATCTGCCGCAAACTTGGGGAAAATTAAGGAACGCTGCGGGCAGGCGCAGATTTTTATTGTCGAAGGCTGTGGCCACCGCCCGCATTTCCCGCATGAGAGGGTGCAGGAGGTCAATGAAAAAATGCTGGAGTTTCTTAAGGAAAACGGGTAAAAGCAGGATTGTTATGGAAAGGAAAAAATTGTGAAACTAACGGAAGCAGAAATCAAAAAACTTTTATCCCTGTTTGGGCTCGATTCCTATTCTGAATGCAGGGAGATTGATTCCTCCCGCGATGAGGAGGATGTGCGGCTGAATTATATTATCGACAAAAAATATGTCCTCCGCTACAATATCTCCGATGTGATGGGGGAAAAACGCATTCATGAGATCAACGCCCTTGTAGGGCGCTACCTCGCGGAAGGGATAAAATGTCCAAAATACATTCCATCACTTTCCGGTAATTTTGTGGTGCGGCAGGGCAGGTTTTATTGCTATCTTTCGGAATATCTCGATTATATGCTGGCATCGGAGATGGAAGGGGAGAATGACGGGGCATGGTATGGTGAGGTCCTTGACTTTACGGCAGCTTTTGCGCAGAAATATAAAAATGCAGGGATTTCGGATATAATGTCAATGTACAGCCTTTTTGAACTGTGCCCGTATGATAAAAAAGTGGGGATGGACGAAAAGCAGGACAATTTAAACCAACTTCTCTCAGACCTTGGATCGCTTGGTTTTGAAGCCTTGGCGGGAAAGCTTAAGGAAAGAAATGACGCGGTGCGCGGGGAACTGCTAAGTTTTTATTCACAGCTTCCGCGCTGTGTTTTTCAAGGGGATGAGAATTTCACGAATGTTCTGGTCGATGAAAATGGGCATTTTGCCGGGCTGATTGATTTTAATATGTCCGGCACGGACGTGGTCATGAATTATCTGGTCAATCTCGTGGGTTTTGAGGTCGAGGAAGAGGATTTTTTACAGCAGGAGCCGGAAGATATCTTACAGCGGCTGGTTGCAACATATAAAAAGAAAATGCGGTGTCTGTTAGAAAGATACCATGCGGGGGAGATGGAATGCAGGGTCGCGGCGCTCTATGCGTACATTGTCCTGATTTCCGCATTCCCGAATGTGGAAAGTTTTCAGTATTGCCTGAAACAGGGTGCGACGAAAGAAAAGACGTACCGTTTTTTGGAATGTGTTGCGGAACTTGGAGCCGGGGAATTATATGTTTCGTGATTTGTAATTTTTCTGTGGAATCCGGTACAAAACACGGCAGAAAACCATAGATTAAACAGAAGGAATCCATGCCTCTGCCAGATGATTTCCTATCATTTTTGCAATTGTTTGGCGGATGTGGGAAAGGAATCATGATGAACTCCTGTGAATTGGCCGCCTATGTCTCCTCACTTGCCTGTATGGTTGCAAAATGCAGCAGCAGGGAAGAAATGGAAATATTGTCCGCCGTGCTTATAAGCCTTGGGGAAACGCTGCATATGATGTTGGTCCATGAGGAAAATTGTGGCCGGGAAAAAGCGCAAAAAGAGGAAACGCGGGAAAGCAGGGAAATATAAAATCACAACGGGAGGTAGTGGGATGTCCGCACTGACAGAAAACCTGATTTATGAAATACTTTCGGCAGTGGAAGAGATCCCGGAAGGCCGTGTCGCGACATATGGGCAGATCGCAAGGCTGATCGGGCGGGACAAAAATGCAAGGCTGGTGGGAAAGGTTCTTAGCATGTCGGAATACTACGGAAAATATCCCTGCCACCGCGTGGTGAACCACGTGGGCAGGCTTGCCCC
>CAYMGZ010000111.1:0-7051 GCA_964390095.1 uncultured Lachnospiraceae bacterium
CAAACAATGTTTTTGCGGGTGTGAGTTTCCTGATGCAGCTCTATGGTTTTTACGAGGGGGCCGCGGACGGTGAGATGGAACTTGCGGGTGAAACCGAAGAAATCTGGAATGCCGTCTGCCGCGCGGCAAAGGAAAATTTTGTGGATGGTTTTGACGGGGAGAAGCGTGAGGGCGCGGTGCGCACCATGATGGAACTGCGCCGCACGGTCACGGCAAGGATGCAGGTGTTGACGGCGTATACGGATCATTTTTTGCTGTACGAATACATGTTGAACCGGATCGAAATGCGCTTTCAGGAATCATTGGAATGCCCGGAGGATGACGATGTGGCAAGGGAGATTTTGCAGTATATTTTTGCGGAAAAGGACAATATGTTAGTCAATATCCGGATCCAGCAGATGCTTTCCCAGCTCCCGGTGCGCATGAGCCGCGGCAAGTTTGAGGATCTGGTGCGTGCGGGTTTCGAGAATTATATGGGGATGGACGTGGCGGCGCTGGATGAGTTTGTTTACCGCCTGGAATCGGCGGCAGGGCTTTATGAGCCGGAGGGCATGGATTATTTTAAAGGTTTTGCTGAAAGTCTTGCCGAAATGAAGAAAAAAGACTGGAAAAATATGGGAGAACAGGAATGGCAGGAAACACGGGGGCGGTTTGAGGCAGCGGTAGCAAAGCTTGACAAAACCATAAACTGCTATTACAGTTTGATGGAACTGATCAACCCGCTATGTGCGTGGCTTTTAAATTACCCTTATGCCTCGGCCGCATCCACCGCCAGGTTAGCGGTTTTCATGCCGTTGCTGCAATTGATCTGCGGGAGGGTGCTGGAAAAAGACTACCGGGAACTGCCGGAGCCGGTTGCGGCGCTGATCGGGGAGACGGAAGGGATTCTGGAAAAAGTTGGAATTGACCTGCAACGGCTGCAAGGCATTTTTTCCGGGTTTGATGCAGAGACGGAAAAAATGGTGTCAGCGTTGATGCTTGAAAAACAGTATGCCTGCATAAAGAGCAGTACCCGCCTGCTTGGCAACAGCCTTTTTGCGGATTTGGAAGTGGCGGATGGCAGCAGGATGGTGGACCGTGCATATCTGGATGAGGCGGCGGATGCGCTTACAGGCAAGTTGCTTTCGGCATTGGGGGAACAACAGAAAATGCAGAACCGTGCGATGATTGCGGCGGTACTTGCCCAACTGCCGGTATTTTTTAACAGCCATAATGAAGTTATGGATTATGTCAGGGGAAGTCTTGCCGGCTGCCATGAGACGGCGGAAAAGGCGGCAGGGATCGCGCTGATGAGGGAACTGATGCAGGCATAATGCCCGGCAGGAAAGGGGAGGTATGCTGGATTTTCGTAAGGAGCTGTTCGTCGGCGAGTCGGTAAGGGAGGACTACCAGAAGCTTGTGCCGCGGATCCGGAAGGGGAAGCCCGTAAAAAAAGGGATTACCCTGATTGCATACGCGGTCAACGGGGTGGATCTTTTTGACCTGCTTTCGGCAAAGGAGATGGTGTTCCCACTGCGCAGGTCGCAGGACATCTACGTGCTCGGCATTGCAGGCAGCCGCGAGGAGGCACTTGCGATGGTGCAGGACATGGTGATGGAGGTGTACGGGCAGACAGGTGGGTTTGACGTGAGGAAATATTTCGGGTTTTGTGTGGGGCGATGGGCATGATTTTTTTGACGGTTCTCGGGACGATATTAAAAATAATCGGGATTGTACTGCTTGGCATCCTTCTTTTGCTGCTGCTTTTTTTGCTTGTGTTTTTATTTGTTCCGCTCCGGTACCGGGCGAAGGTGGTGCGGGACGGGGAAAAGCTTTTGGTGAAGGCGCAGGTAAGCTATATTTTTCGCCTGGTCCGGCTGCCCGTCAGCTTTGAGGATGGGAAACTTTGCATCCGCCTTTCGGTTTTTGGCATCACACTGTATTCCAATGACGGAGGCGGGAGGGGGAAGAAGAAAAAGGCGGGGAAAAAACGGGGTAGGAAAGCAAGGGGGGAAGGGAAAAAAGAAAGAAACCAACTTGTGGAGCCTGACAAAACAAAAGAGACGGGCGGACTTGCAGAAAAAGGAGGGGAAGCCGCAAAGAAGACCGGGGGAACGAACGGGAGCGCCGAGTTTGCAAAGGGAAGAATCAAGCAGGTTTCCAGACTGGCCAAAGAAGGCGGGGAGGCTGCGGAAACGGACGGGGAAACAGAGGCGGCCAAATCCGCAAAAGAAGTGGAATCCTTGGGAAACGGCCCGCAGGAATCTATGTCGGACACGGAAGCGCTGCTGGAAATGTTGGATTCCCCGGCAAAAGACGACACGGAAAATGCGCCCGTACTGCCCGCCACGCAGGAGGAGGATATCCCGCGCGGCCCCCGAAAGCTTTTATGGAAGTTTTGGCAGTTCATAAAAGGTTTGGTTAACAAAGGGAAAATGTTATTGGAAAAAATTTACAGCGTCATTCGGGACATAAGGGAGAAGATATCCGCCATCCGGACCAAAGCATCGGATATAAAAAGGAAAGGGCAGCTTGTTGTGGAATTCCTGCGGGATGAGGAAAATAAAAATGGGATAAAATATGCGTGGAAATCAATTTTTCAGTTGCTAAAACATGTTTTTCCGTATAAAATAGAGGGAGATATCGTGTTTGCGACGGGGGCACCATATTCGACAGGCCGTGCGCTCTCGGCGCTTGGAATTTTGTATCCGCTCTATGCAAAATCCCTCCGGCTGTCCGCGGATTTCACGGCGGATCATTTCAAGCTGGACGGAAATATCTTAATAAAGGGCAGGGTACGGTTTGGTACCGTTTTATGGATTGCGCTGAAACTTTGGAGGAAGGGAAAGATCATGCATCTGCTTTCTGCCGCAAAAGAATTAAAGAAGGAACTGACGGCACCAATATCGTAAATTATGTATAAATAGGAGGTATATATGGCAGACGGTAAATTCAGTAGTACAGTAAGTGCATTATTTCAGGGGATGGAATCATTCCTGACCACAAAGACAGTCGTTGGCGATGCCGTGAAATTCGATGACGGCACAATCATCCTGCCGCTTGTGGACATAAGTTTTGGCATGGGGGCAGGTTCGTTTGTCAATGGGCCAAAGGACAATTCCGGCGGGGGGATGAGCGGGAAGATGGCACCAAGCGCGGTTCTTGTCATCCAGAACGGGCATGCGCGCCTTGTCAACGTGAAGAACCAGGATGCGCTGACCAAGGTTTTTGACATGATACCTGACCTTGTGGACAAGTTCACAAAGGATGATGCAACAAAGGAACAGGAGAAGGAGACCGATGAAAAGGCAGCCGAAATTTTACAGGAGGCACAAAGCGGGCAGCCGTAACCTATTTATACAGCAAAAGGGGCAGTTTTGGCGGAAAAATGAAAAAAATTAAAATTTTACTTGCAAAATGCTTCCCCATCTGTTAGAATAACTCTTGTTTGCAGGTCAGGTGTGAAAAGTGTATTGTTTGCACAGGCTAAGACCTAATTTTTATTAAGGAGGTGCTAGTTCATGGCAAAATGTGCAATTTGCGATAAAGCTTCCCTGTGGGGCTCCCGGTTAAGCCATTCCAGAAGTCAGTTGAGCAGACGTGCGAAGAGAATGTGGAAGTCCAACGTCAAGCATGTCAAGGTAAAGGTGAACGGTGGGACGCAGAGAATGTACGTTTGTACTTCTTGTCTGAGGGCCGGTAAGGTAGAGCGCGCATAAGTGCGGTAAAACAAAAAAGAGATACAAAGGGTGTCAAGAGATTGACACCCTTTGTCATGTACGGTTCTGCATGTATTTTAGCAGTCGGAAAACAGGTGGTAGCTGAGCACAAAGAAGAGAATGATCAAAAAAACAGCGAAAAGGCCGCTGCTGATAAAAAGCATGATGGTCATACCGACAGCAACCCAGAAAAGAATGAAACCGATCATCCGCTTCATAACGGCCTCCTTATTATGGCTGTGAGATGGTATATTATATGCATGCAGCGGTTGGATATGTTACACTATGGCAGGCAGGGGGGAAAATATTTTGGGTATTTGCGGGAAAACTGGAAAAAAGGTGTTTTCATTTCCTCCCAAATGGGGTATAATGTCCATAAAGGCAAAGCTAGTCAGAGGTTTCCCCACTTTGCCGTCACTTGCGGGGAGGCTTATCACATGGGATTGCCGCAGGCAATAAAATGAACGGGAGGGCTATTTATGAATAATGGGATGATGAATACCGAATTGGGCGAAATTGCGGTAGACACGGCAGTGGTGGCAAAATATGCAGGTTCTTCTGCGGTGGAATGTTTTGGCGTGGTAGGTATGGCATCGATCAGTATGAAGGACGGGCTGGTCAAACTCCTAAGGAGGGATAACCTGACCCACGGGGTCGGCGTTACCCTGAAAGATAATAAAATCATTATCGACCTTCACATTATTGTTTCTTACGGTGTAAGTATTTCCGCAGTTGCGGAAAACCTGATCAGCAATGTGAAATATAAGATTGAAGAGTTTGCCGGGCTCGAAGTCGCAAAGATCAATATCTTTGTCGAAGGTGTCCGCGTGATAGACTAAGTGGAAGGAGGAGGAACAGGTGAGTCTGAATACGATAGATGCAGTGCTTTTAAAGAAAATGTTTTTGGCAGGGGCAAAAAGTATCGAGGCAAAAAAGGAATATATCAATGAGTTAAATGTTTTCCCGGTGCCGGACGGCGATACGGGAATCAATATGACATTGACGATCATGTCGGCGGCAAAGGAGGTTGACGCGGTCGAAACCCTGGACATGAAATCGCTTGCAAAGGCAATTTCCTCCGGTTCCCTGCGCGGCGCAAGGGGAAATTCCGGCGTAATCCTGTCGCAGCTTTTCCGCGGTTTTACGAAAGAAGTGAAAGAACATGCGCAAATTGATGTGCCGGTCATGGCGGGTGCGTTCCAGAAGGCGGTGGAGACAGCATACAAGGCAGTCATGAAGCCGAAGGAAGGAACGATCCTGACAGTGGCAAAGGGTGCGGCGGAACGCGCGGCGGAGCTTGTGGGGGAAACACAGGACCTGGAATATTTTGGCGCGGAAGTGATCAAACGCATGGAGGAGGTGCTTGCCTATACACCGGAACTTTTGCCGGTGCTAAAGGAGGCGGGCGTGGTCGATTCCGGCGGAACGGGGCTTTTGGAAGTGGTGAAGGGAGCCTACGGGGCAATGCTTGGCAAGGAAGTTGACTTTTCGGTCCCGGAAAAGAAGGAGGAAGCTTCTGACGTACAAAGTGGTGCGGCGGGCAGTGAGGGCATTGCAACATCGGATATCAAATTTGGTTATTGCACGGAATTCATCATTATGCTGGAAAAAGAGTATACGGTGGAGACCGAACATGATTTTAAGGCATTTCTTGAGTCGATCGGTGATTCGATCGTGGTCGTATCGGACGATGATATCGTAAAGGTTCACGTACATACGAATGACCCGGGGCTTGCGATCCAGAGGGCATTGACGTATGGTTCCCTTACGAAGATGAAGATTGACAACATGCGCGAGGAGCATAACGAGAAGGTGATCCTGGCGGCAGAAAAGCAGGCGGCGGCAGAAAAGGCGCAGGAGGGGGCATCCGCACCGCTTCAGGCGGCGGCCGTACCGGGGGAGGAAAGGGTGGAAACCCCAAAAGAGCCTGAAAAGAAAGAACCGGAGGAACCGCGCAAGGCAGTGGGTTTTGTCTCTGTCTCCATCGGCAACGGCATCAATGAGATCTTTAAGGGGCTTGGCGTGGACTATCTCATCGAGGGTGGCCAGACAATGAACCCAAGTACGGCGGATATGTTAAACGCGATTGACCAGGTAAATGCGGACACGATTTTTATCCTCCCGAACAACAGCAACATCATCCTTGCGGCAAACCAGGCGAAGGCGCTGACGGAGGACAAGGAAATTATCGTGATCCCGTCAAAGACCATCCCGCAGGGGATTGCGGCGATGATCAATTATGTGTATGATAAATCCGCATCGGAGAACGAGCAGTATATGACGGAGGGCATGCGCGCGGTGCGTTCCGGCCAGGTGACTTACGCCGTGCGCGACACGAGCATCGACGGCAAGGAAATCCATCAGGGAGATATCATGGGATTGGACGATAAGAAAATCCTTACCGTCGGGAAGGATATCGCGGGCACGACGATTGAGCTGGTGGATGCGATGGTGGATGAGAATTCGGAGCTGATCAGCCTTTATTACGGCAGTGAGACAACGCGCGAGGAGGCAAAAGCGGTGGCGGCACGCATCGAGAAGCTCTATCCGGATGTGGACGTGGAAGTGCATGACGGAGGACAGCCGATCTATTATTATGTATTATCGGTAGAATAAAAGTGGCGCGGCACACCTTAGGGGTTTTGTGCCGCGGCGCGGGAGGGTGTTGCAAAACACGGCAACCAGTCGGTATGTGGTGGTCTTCGCCATGTATTGCGGGAAACCTTGGTTTGTGACACCTTTCTTTTCGTGAAAATGGGGGCAGGATATGCGGGAAGAAGATTCGGTGGAATGCATTAAGGGGATCGGGGAGAAGACGGCGGGGCTGCTCGCGAAACTTGGTATTTTCACGGTGGGCGACCTGCTGCGCCACTATCCGAGGGATTATGAGGTATATGAACTGCCGGTCCCCATCAAAAGCCTGAAGGAAGGGAACGTTTCGGCAATCGAGGCGGGGATTGCAACCTTTGCCGAGGTAAAGCGCCTAAACGGCCTTACCATTGTCTCTTGCAATGTGCAGGATGGAAGCGGCACCATTCGTCTGACATGGTTTAACCAAGTGTATTTAAAGAATATGTTAAAGCGGGGAACGCACTATATCTTCCGGGGCAGGATCGTGCGCAAGGGCAATGCCCTTGTGATGGACCAGCCCAAAATCTACAAAAGGGATGAGTACCGCGTTCTCCTGCATGTTTTACAGCCCGTCTACCCCCTGACGGCGGGCCTGACAAACCGCGCGCTGCAAAAAGCGGCGGACCAGGCACTTGGGATGCTTGACCCGGTGCAGGATTACCTGCCAAAACGGATCAGCAAGGAGAACAAACTGATTCCGGAGCGGGCGGCACTGCGCGAAA
>CAYMGZ010000111.1:7061-8250 GCA_964390095.1 uncultured Lachnospiraceae bacterium
GCGCGAAATCCATTTCCCAAAATCGCGGGAGACAATGTTTGACGCGCGGCGGCGGCTGGTGTTTGACGAATTTTTCCGCTTTGTGGCGCGGCTGCGTGCCCAAAAGGAAAACCGGCGGACGGAGAAAAATCATTTTCCGTTTTCGGAGACAGAAAAATGCAGGGAATTTTTACAAAATTTACCATACAAACTGACGGCGGGGCAGGAGGCGGCTTTGCGTGAAATCCGGCAGGACATGACGGGCGAATATGTCATGAATCGTTTGATCCAGGGGGATGTCGGTTCCGGGAAGACGGTGCTTGCGGAATATGCGCTGCTGCTTGCCGCAACCAACGGCTGCCAAGGCTGCATCATGGCACCGACCGAGGTTTTGGCAAAGCAGCATTACCAGTCGATGTGCGCGGCCTTTGAGCCGCTTGGCGTGCGGGTGGGCCTGCTTGTCGGGTCCATGACCGCAGCCCAGAAAAAAGCCGCTTATGCGCAGATTGCGGAGCATCAGGTAGATGTCATTGTCGGGACGCATGCGCTCATCCAGGAAAAGGTGGCATACGATGCGCTCGCCCTTGTGGTGACGGATGAGCAGCACCGCTTTGGTGTGCGTCAGAGGGAAGAGCTTGCCGGGAAGGGGGAATTTGTGCATGTGCTTGTCATGAGCGCGACCCCGATCCCAAGGACGCTCGCGATCGTGCTCTACGGCGACCTTGATGTGTCGCTCGTTGCGGAACTTCCGGCAGAGCGCCTGCCGGTCAAAAACTGTGTGGTCGGGACTTCCTACCGCAAGACGGCGTTCCGCTTTATCGCAAAGCAGGTAGCGGAGGGCAGGCAGGCGTATATCATCTGTCCGATGGTGGAACAAAGTGAGGAGATTGAGGCGGAAAATGTCACGGAATACACGGAACTTTTGCGGGCGGAGCTTCCGGCGGACGTGTCGGTGGCGGCACTGCACGGGCAGTTAAAGCCATCCGTGAAAAACGAGCGGATGGAACAGTTTGCGCAGGGGAAGATACAGGTGCTTGTCGCAACGACCGTGGTTGAAGTCGGGGTCAACGTGCCGAACGCAACCGTGATGATGATTGAGGATGCCGAGCGCTTCGGGCTGGCACAATTGCACCAGCTGCGCGGGCGTGTCGGCCGGGTGTAGCACCAGTCCTACTGTATTTTTGTCTACAGCTCACAGGATGAGAAGGCA
>CAYMGZ010000112.1:0-237 GCA_964390095.1 uncultured Lachnospiraceae bacterium
CATTCTTCTTTAATTCTTCCTGAATTGTTGGAATCCCGGATGAATGCCCTTCAGATAAATCCAATTCTTTCAAAAACTCTCCCAACCTGCGGTTTCGATAATATCTTGAAATAAAACGATTTCCTTCTGCAATTGTCTTTTCCGAAATAGATCGGTCAATTCCCGGAAAATTCATGATATTGATGCAATCTGGTTCAATCTCAATGGTCACTGGCTCAAAAGACATATAATCCCTGT
>CAYMGZ010000112.1:247-7998 GCA_964390095.1 uncultured Lachnospiraceae bacterium
TTCGATTGCCTGATAGGGATAGTTCATAATTCTATTGGCTTCCATTTTGTTTGGAACTTTGATAACTTTTTCTTGGATTATCGATGTTCTAAACCGTTCCATTGTTGCCCGTATCATTTGTGGCACGGAACCAGTTATATTAGGATAATCGACACTTAAACTGGGATTATTAATACTCCCGTCTGGGAAAGATGTCATCTGGACAAAGGTATATCGGAAAAATTTTTCCGGATGCTCACAAAACATCATCAACGCCACATTTTGAATATATCTAAGTTCCGGTGGTTCTTCTAGCAACTGCATATCTTCTAGGATTGCTTCTACTCCAAGTTCCCTGACTTGTTTTGCAAGCTTACTTCCCGTTATGCGTAAATGATCCTCCAGCAGTACAGGCGAGATATCCTCAAATGTTGCCTTATGATTTGCACGGCAATCAAAGGGCGTTTGGTCTACCCGCCACCTTCATTGCGAAAACCGTTGGCAAAGGCACAGATGCTATGATAAATATCATCCGGATTCCATCCCGCTTTGAATTCAATCCGAGCAGATTCTATTTTTTCTTTTTTTAATAGATTTTCTATATTAATTTCAAGTTCCACAATACCACTCCTAAACATGTTCCACGAAATTATTCCACTGTTTCACATCATACCACAATATTCCACTTTTTTAAAGTCTTTTCTTCTTTTATTTGTAACAGTTCAGCCTTCGGCTTTCCTGTTACAAAAAGTGATGCCTTGGCAAGAAAAAACTCACGGCCGAACAGGTGGAACACTTAAAACAACAGGGAACACCGTATCTTGACAACTATTACGGTTAGTGATATAATTGTTACAGTAACCGTAATAGAAGGGATACCCTGTCCCAGCCAAAATACAGAAAGGAATGTTCCCTATGGAAACCGGACGAAAACGAAAAAAAAATGCCACCATGCTGCTTCTTGTTGCGTTGCTCTTGCTTGCGGTTCCTGCCTTCGTGCTGCTGCACAAACGGCATGCCCAGACCAATGGCATCCCGCCCGGGCAGATTTTCCTTTACGGGGAGACCCACGGTGATGAGCGCATTCTGGAAAAAGAATTCACACTGTGGTCCTCCTATTACCACGACAATGGCATGCGGGATTTGTTTGTGGAGCTTCCGTATTATACGGCGGAATATCTGAACCTTTGGATGCGCTCGGATGGGGATGCTATTTTGGACGCGCTCTATCAGGACTGGGAGGGAACCGCCCTGCAGTCCCCTGCCATTCTTGATTTTTATAAAAAGATCAAAAACGGATGCCCGGAAACGATTTTCCATGGAACGGATGTCGGGCATCAGTATGCCACAACAGGGGAACGTTTTTTACAATACTTAAAGGAAAACGGGCAAAAAAATTCCGGCACTTACAAACGGACAAAGGAAAACATCCGCCAAGGGAAAAAATACTACCGTTCGGGTGATTTCGTCTACCGGGAAAACACCATGGCACAAAATTTCATCCGCGAGGCGGAAAGCCTGAATGGCGCTGATTTTATGGGGATTTATGGAAATGCGCACACCGATGTCTGGGCAATGGATTACAAAACCGGGACCATCCCCTGCATGGCTAACCAACTCCGGGAAAAATATGGTACGCTTTTGTATAGCGAAGATCTTGCGCTATCCGTAAAGGAAGATGAAGCATCCCGCGTTGATATGTTCACCATCGCCGGCAGGGAATACTGCGCATCCTATTTTGGGCGGGTTGATTTAAACGGGATTCTTCCTGGGTACGAATACCGGGATTTCTGGCGCATTGAAGATGCTTACGGGGATTTTAAGGATATCCCCGCCGCAGATAATTTCCTGCCTTACAATAATTATCCGATGAAGATTGAAACAGGGCAGGTTTTTCTGGTCGAATACAAGAAAACGGATGGCTCCACCGTGCAGGAATATTACCGCTCCGACGGCGGAACATGGTCAGGGATGCCTGCTACAAGGCAGTTTTTTATCGCCCCCTGACTGCGGTGTTCCCTTATTCAACCACTCCGGACTCCATAATCCTGAATGTTACACGGCTACAGTCAATCTCTGCCATTGCCCCATTGGCACAACCGTCATTGGTGTCCTGTGGGGAAAGCTGCAATAAAGTACCAAAAAAGGCTACTCAATATGGCAAATATGTCAAATTGAATAGCCTTTTCCCATGTTTTTGCGTGTTTTTGTTATGAAAATGCACAGTCCAAAATTATTTATTATAGTTGACGATCTTCCCGAAATCCGGCTTTAGGCTCGCGCCGCCCACCAGGCCGCCGTCGATGTCCGCCTGCGCGAACAGCTCCGGTGCGCTTGCCGCGGAGACGCTGCCACCGTACTGGATGCGGATCGCGTCTGCGGTTGCCGCATCGTAGATCTCGCCGATGCAGGCACGGATGGCTGCACAGACTTCCTCCGCCTGCCCTGTTGTCGCCACCTTGCCGGTACCGATTGCCCAGATTGGCTCGTATGCGATCACGGCGGTCTTTGCCTGCTCAGCGGCCACATTTAAGAACGCAATCTTGATCTGCTGACGGATCCAGTCGATTGTGATGCCCTGCTCCCTCTGCGTAAGCGACTCACCGCAGCAGATGATGGGGGTGATCCCGTGCTCGAACGCCTTCAATACTTTCTTGTTCACCGTCTCATCCGTCTCGGCAAAATATTCCCTCCGCTCGGAATGTCCGATGATCACGTATTTCACACCGATATCGGTCAGCATGTTCGGCGCGATCTCACCTGTGTAGGCACCGCTCTCCTCATAGAACATGTTCTCCGCGCCGATGGCGATGTTCGTTCCTTTCGTTGCCTCAATCGCCGCCATCAGGGAGATGGCAGGCACACAGAACACAACGTCCACCTCGTCATTTTTTACGAGCGGCTTTAATTCCTCGATCAACTTGATTGTCTCGCTCGGGGTCTTGTTCATTTTCCAGTTCCCGGCAATAATCTTTTTTCTTGGCATAATCACTCCTCTTTTCCGGCCATTATCCAGGCCTGCCCTCATTTTACTCTATTTGTCGTTTGCCGCAGCTACACCCGGAAGCTCCTTGCCCTCAAGGAATTCCAGGGAAGCGCCGCCGCCCGTCGAAATATGGGTCATCTTGTCACCAAAGCCAAGCTGGTTGACCGCTGCCGCCGAATCGCCGCCGCCGATGATTGTGGTCGCGTCGATCTCCGCCAGTGCCTGCGCTACCGCGATCGTGCCTTTCGCGAAATTGGACATCTCGAATACGCCCATCGGTCCGTTCCATACGACCGTCTTCGCGGTTTTGATTGCGTCCGCGTAGAGCTTGCAGGTTTCCTCGCCGATATCAAGCCCCTGCTCGTCCGCAGCGATGCCGCCGAGGCCGACCGTATGGTACGGCGCGTCGTTTGAAAATTCCTTTGCCACAACGGTGTCCACCGGGGTAAGGAGTTTTACGCCCTTCTCCTTCGCCTTTTCAAGCATTTCCTTCGCATAGTCGATATAGTCCGCCTCAAGGAGCGAATTGCCGACCTCATAGCCCATCGCCTTCATAAAGGTGTAAGCCATGCCGCCGCCGATGATCAGGACATCCACCTTGTCAAGCAGGTTGTTGATGACCGAGATCTTCGAGGAAACTTTCGAGCCGCCAAGGATTGCCACGAACGGGCGAACCGGGTTGTTGACCGCGTTGCCGAGGAAGTCAATCTCTTTCTGCATCAGGTAGCCGACCACCGCAGTGTCCACATACTGGGTCACGCCGACATTCGAACAGTGTGCCCTGTGGGCGGTGCCGAACGCATCGTTTACAAATACATCACAGATCGAAGCAAGTTCCTTTGAGAATGCCTCGCCGTTTTTCGTCTCCTCCGCGCGGTAGCGGGTGTTTTCAAGCAATACGACATCGCCGTCGTTCATCGCCGCAACCGCAGCCTTTGCATTCTCGCCAACCACCGTAGGGTCCGCCGCGAATTTGACCGGCTGGCCAAGAAGCTTTTCTAAGGCAACCGCCACCGGGGCAAGGGAAAGCTCCGGCTTCGGCTCGCCCTTCGGCTTGCCAAGATGGGAGCAAAGAATGACTTTGCCGCCGTCCGCGATCAGTTTCTTGATCGTCGGAAGGGCCGCAACGAGGCGGGTATCGTCCGTGATCTGGCCATCCTGCAGCGGCACGTTAAAGTCACAGCGCACCAACACCCTCTTGCCTTTTACATTGATATCATCAACCGATTTCTTATTTAACATGGTTTCCTCACATTCTGCCGTATTTTAACGGCGATATTTTTATGGGCGGGAACGGGCATCCGCCCTGTTCCAAAAAATCTTCCTAAACCGGAACCTTCCGGTCCGTGCGCCGCCTTAGCGGCATCCTTCCTCTGCACAGGTCCATGCAGAAAAATGGGTCCGGCCCATACAGACCGGACCCCATACTGAGTCTTTGCATCCATGCTTCCTACAAAGCAGGTGTTTCCATCCCCGGCAAATATCCGCCGATTATGCCAACTCAGCGAAATACTTGATTGTGCGAACCATCTGGCTCGTGTAGGAGTTCTCATTGTCATACCAGGAAACTACCTGTACCTGAGTGTTGCCGTCCTCCATCGGGGCACACATCGTCTGTGTTGCATCAAACAGGGAACCGTAACGCATACCGATGACATCGCTCGATACGATCTCGTCGGTGTTGTAGCCGAACGACTCGGTCGCTGCCGCCTTCATTGCCGCATTGACCTCATCCTTTGTCACTTTACCCTTGACAACAGCCACAAGGATCGTGGTGGAACCGGTCGGAACCGGAACCCTCTGTGCGGAACCGATGAGCTTGCCATTGAGTTCCGGAATAACAAGGCCGATTGCCTTTGCAGCACCCGTGGAGTTCGGAACGATGTTCTGTGCGCCGGCACGGCTCCTTCTCTTGTCACCCTTCCTCTGCGGTCCGTCAAGGATCATCTGGTCGCCGGTGTAAGCGTGTACGGTCGTCATGATACCGGACTGGATCGGCGCGAAGTCATTGAGCGCTTTTGCCATCGGGGCCAGGCAGTTCGTCGTGCAGGAAGCAGCGGAAATGATCGTGTCTTCCTTCTTCAACGTGTCATGGTTTACATTGTAAACGATGGTCGGGAGGTCATTGCCTGCCGGTGCGGAGATGACAACTTTCTTTGCGCCTGCAGTGATATGTGCCTGTGCCTTTTCCTTGGAAGTGTAGAAGCCCGTGCACTCAAGGACTACGTCAACATCGAGCTTGCCCCACGGAAGGTTCTCCGCCTTTGCTTCCTTGTAAATCGTGATCTGCTTGCCGTTCACGGTAATGGAATCCTCGCCGAACGATACGGAATCCGCATACTTATACCTGCCCTGCGCGGTATCGTACTTTAACAGGTGTGCAAGCATCTCCGGGCTTGTCAGGTCGTTGATTGCAACTACCTCATACCCTTCTGCGTCAAACATCTGACGGAATGCGAGACGGCCGATACGTCCAAAACCATTGATTGCTACTTTTACTGCCATGATTAATTCCTCCTAAATATTTTTAATAGTCCACCCCCGAAAAGGCGGCTATCATCTTCGGATTGCCAAGGCCGTAACCGGGTGTTCCTTTCCTTCCATACCCATCACGCCCCTAACCCTGTTTCTTATTCTACCCAACTTTCCCATAAAATTCAAGTATAAATTTTCTTTTTTAGAAAGAATTTACTGATTTTCCGCTTTTTTTTCCGAATAATCCACAAAACTGATATCAAGGTCAACCGCCCCCGCGATACCCGGCACCTGTCCGGAGTCCGAATATTGCAGCATCTGATACTTATATGGGAATGTAAAAGTTGTGCCATAGTACGCATACCACTTGTCGTACCCTGTCAGGCGCTCTAAGTCAATCCCAAGGATCATCCACCTTGTATTGGCGTACACCATCGGACGGTAGCCTGCCGCCGCAATTGTCTCGCAGAAGGCGATGCAGATATCCGTGCGCAGGTCGCGCGCAAGCCCGTTCGCACGCGCATTGTAAGTTGTCACGACCTCGGTGTCAAAAACAATTGGATATGTAATGTCATAATCCTTAATATGTTCCAGTACCATATTGGCTTCCTCGACTGCTTCCTCCACCGTGACCGCCTGCGAGAAAAAGTAAATGCCCGCGTCCACGCCTGCCTCATTTGCCCCCTTGATGTTTGCCTCATAAAACGGGTCAAGCTCCAAGGTTCCCTCATTCATGCCGCGGTAGCCAAGCCTTATGACCGCGTAATCAATCCCCGCGTCTTTCACAAGCTTCCAGTTGATATTGCCCTGATATTTGGAAACATCGATGCCCGTGCGCGAAATTTTCTGTCCGTTCTCATCAAAATACTCAAAAAACCCGCTTTCATTTTGCACCAGACGGCTCATATCATAATCCACACGCGCCACCTCATCCGAGAGGGCAATGTAATATCTCTGTTTGTTTTTCCCGCTGATTGTAATATACTCTGTCATACGGGAAGCGCGCGGCTCTATGATGCCGGTGCTTCCCGCGTCTTCCTGATAAGGGGTTACATAGGCACCGTACTTTACATTTTTCAGTACAATCTCATGGTCGGCCGCCGCAATCTCGCCGCTGACCTCCCCTAAGTATTCCCCCTGCCCGGTGTAAACAACCGCAGAAAATCCCATTTTTTCTTCCGAAAGTTCCATTGTGAAATATTGATCAAACAAAAGTGGGTTTTCCCCGCTATACACCGCATTCGTATAAGTTACCTGGGAAATCGCATATTGGTACGGCACCGCGCCGACGGTCATGTTCATGTAAGTACCCGAAAGCCCATCCTGCCCGGAAGCCTCCTGCATATAGTTCAATTCAAACAAATCAAGCAGTGCTGCCTTTAATTCCAGCTGGTCGTACTCCCACAGGCGCTCCGCATCCAACACACAGATCCGTTCCGGAATATGGTCCCCGGTCTTTTCATACTGTGTAAAAACAAGCTGGTTTCCTTCCGCACCTGCATATGCCCCGTATTTGGGTGCCAGAAGCTCAAGGTTCCCGGAAAGGTCGTACTCCCACGGGTACATCAAAAGGCGCTTTGCATTCTCAAGGCGCAGCCTCGTCATCTCCTCGCCTGCCGGGTACTCATTCCAATAAACCACCCGCAGTTCCTTGTACGAAAAACAAAGCGCCTCCCTGCCATCCACCTGCTCCACCGATGCGGTAAACGGTGCGATATTGTTCTGGGATAATGCCGCGACGCGCTCCTTTAAGTCGGAGACAAGAAAACGTGTCTGTGGCCCCGTATCCCCCCCGCCATCCTGCGGCAGGCCCGGGGTCGGTGAAACATCCCCACTAACTACCGGAACACTTTGCTCCTTCCGGAACTGATGGTAGACAAAAAACGCGGTTCCTGTCAAAAGCAGGCAGACCATCTCCACTGCGGCCACCGTCCGCCATGCATCTTTCTTTCCTCTTTTTTCATATTCTTCCAAACGTTTCCGTATACTTTTTAGTTCCCCGCCTGCCGAAGAAATATCGCCTTTGACAAATTTAAGCTTTTCCCGCATGGTGCGGATTTCCTCCGAGAGCTGCTCCACCTGTGGTTTCTGCTGTGGATCCTCAAACCCCGGAAGGATTTCTGCCACCCCTTCCACCCTGCGGTCAATATCCTCGTAACTTTGGGTATATTTTGAATATCGCTCCGCCGTCTCATTCAGGTGCTGGATTTCCCGCATCACATCAAGCGCCTGCGACTTTGTATCATCTTTTTTCTGTTTTTTTTGATTCTCCACTTTTTGATGAGCCAGTTGATGAAAATGAGAAAAAAAC
>CAYMGZ010000112.1:8008-8246 GCA_964390095.1 uncultured Lachnospiraceae bacterium
TGTCCTGCACTTTCTCCTCCTATTGAAAGTTCCGTAAGTGCCCCTCCCATTGCCAATGGCCAGCAAAAGAAGTTCCTGTCCGTTCCTCTCCCAGTAACTTCTTTTGGGCAATGGCCGGGCACTTACTGTTTTTTAAAGTTCCACATATATGTTTTGACCTGTTTCTACAAAAAACATCATACCAGAAAAACAGTATAAATTCAATTGAGAAAAGCTTAAATTTGTATTACAAAATTTT
>CAYMGZ010000113.1:0-8243 GCA_964390095.1 uncultured Lachnospiraceae bacterium
ATTCCGTGCCAACAAAACACCCCCGTTCCGGGTTGAAAGGATCTCCCATCGTAGGAACGTTACTCACGACATTCCTCTATGATTCCATTTCCATCGTTCCCTTTATCCGTTCTGGATTTTCCCCATACATACGGCCAAACCACCCGCATTTTCTAAGTGAGCCATCTAAAATTTTGCCGTCCTCAAAAACTGCAACTTGTTTAAATTCCACCGTGTTATCAAATACATAGACCTTATCACACAGCTCTACGGCACTTTTGAGGTTTTCCAATGACCTTTTATATCTTTTTCTGATATCTTCCTCCTTTATGCCATGTCCACCATTTTTAACCCTGTTCGCCACCCTCTCGATGGCCAGGTTCACGCTTTCCAGCCCTATATAATACATCTGAACATAAAAGCCCTGCTGTTTTGCCCGCCGAATGTTCCCAATGATACTGCCCCCGGTAAGTGTTGTTTCTTGGTTAAATGAAACACCCTTTTCCAGATAGGTTTTTGTTCTCCGCACGGCTTCCTTCATGGCATCCATCTGGTCATTGATATTACGCCAATCACCCTTGTTCTCCTTTAGAATTTCATCGGAATTTACCCGCTCCTGTTTTTCCGGCAATAGGCTGCCCAACCAATAAAAAGTCGATTTCCCCGCCCCATTTACCCCAGCAATTAAGGTGTAAGTTTTCTCCATCAATAAACACCCTTCTTAATTAATTCTCTTTGTTTTTTGTGCATAAAATGCTCATATACAAGTCTGTAAAACTCATATTCCTCTTTGTCCTTAATTTCTGTACCAATATCTATAATCTCAAACCCAGGTGCAAAAACCTCCTTGCACCGTTCATACGCCTCATGGATTTCCTTTAATTTTTTGCTTTCCTTCCTATCCATACAGCTAGAATCTCCTTCTTTGCAGTTGTTTTGAACGTGTCTGTAATATTATTGTTTTTATATGCCGAAAATTATCAATAATCTTACCGACCACTAAAAATCAAAATCAAACTCATCCAGGCTTTCCACCAGTTCCTTTTGTTCTTCGCCAAGCTCCGCGTTCAGCACCTCGCTGACTTCCTGGCCGTTATATCCCCAAATTTCGCCCAAATTTTCCGCAATGGAATCCCGCTCCATCGCCGTGAAATCCGCGAACGCGCGGCGCAGGAAAATCAGCGCGCGCTTAAATTCCTCGTCATCTAACGTCCCAAGGTATTCATCCAAACTTTCCCACAGCGACAGCCTTGCGATTAATGCATAGCGGTTTTTCATGGCAAGCCCCTCAAACCAGCCCGCGCCAAGCTCCGCCGGGACACCGCGCGATAGCCTGCGGCCCACTTCAAGACGCAGCGCTTCCCCGTCTGCAAGGCTGCGCTCTAAGCGGATTGCCATCGCATAACCGGAAAGCTTGGTGTTCAGATCATCCCGCTCCGCGACCTCACGCAACGCCTCGTTCCACGCAGCGACATCCAGAAAATCATGCGCTAACGCCGCAGCATTTAATTGCTCCATCGCCGCCGCCATCCCCTTCGCCGCCTCATCGTCACAGACGCATTCCCCCGGCAGGATCAGACACGCGCGGAAGAAAATCTGCTGTAGGATTGGTACGAGCGGCGCACTGTCAAGCTGTCTGATATCCCCGTACTGCAAGATCACGGAAAGGCTGTTTGCAACCGATGCCAGATCCGTGACCGATGCCGCATCCACCGCCATTGCCTGCAGGGCGGCGGTCGCGTAAACGGCAGCTTCCGTCATGCCGCAGGCAAACGCATCCTCAATGACCTCTGCCGCCTGTGCCATATTCGGGGCTTGCTCCACGCGCTCCTTCATACAAAACGATGCCGCCTGCGCGACCGTGTCGCCCTTGAGTGCCGACTCCACCAGCTCAATTTCCGCCTCCGGGGTCCAGCGCACACTCCAAAGCTCCGCCCAGGTCGCATTGTCCTGTTTTGAGGCGGCGGGCGTTGCAAAGCTTACGCCAAGCACCCGAAGACGGTGCAGGAAAAAGGAGCGGTGCAAATCCAAAAACGCCGCTGCCTGCGAGGAAACCTTGCGGTTTTCACGCAGGTCAAGGGCAAGCTCCTGCTGTGTAACACCCCGGTATTTTTCCAGTTTTAATTCTTTTAGTTTCCGGTAAAAATCCTCCTGGATGCTCGTGCGGCTCACACCGTCCGGCAGCGCGCCGATCACCGTGCCAATTTCCGTGTCCGCCGTAGCTAACGTCAGTTCGGAGAAATTGCCGCCGCCAAGGCAAGTCACCGCCGCATCCCGCAGGTCACGCAGCGCCGGGATGCCGCTGCCGCCGCGCAACTTTGCGAGCGCCGCCGAAAGCTGCACCGCCTCGATCACCTGCGCCGAGGAAACCGGATTACCGTGCGCCCGCTGGAAACCCGCAATCCTGGAAAGATAATTGCGCGCCGTGTAAGAAAGATCGCCGCGCCCGATTGCCTCCCACAAAAGGGCATAATAAGCCGGCGCTTTGTTGCCCGCCCCGTAGCCCGCGCGCGTGGAAAGCCGGTAGTAGGAGTACGGCATCAACGTGTGGTTTGCCTCAAGGTGCGGCAGCGAGGCAAGCTCCTTGTCTGTCATGGCCTTAGCCTGCTCCGAAAGAAGCCCCGCGACATGGTAGGAGCCTGTGACGACCACGATCTCCTCCGGCGCAAACCCTTCTTTGAGCGCCTCATTTATTTTCCGGCGCATATATGCCTCGCGCACAAGGATTTCCGGGCGGTCACTTCCCGTATCACCTTCCAGCGCGCGCAGTTCGCTCCCAAATATTTCTGCCCCCCGGTGGTAGCCCTCCACATCGCCCGTGTGCTCCATCGTGCGTTCCCAGAACGTCTCATGCCCGTCCTCGCCCGACTGTTTGTCCAAAAGCTCGTAGACGTTCATGCGCTCCTCCTCCCCGGAATCCGCTGCTTTCGCACCCGGCGCGTGTTCCGGGAGGGCTAAAAACACCTCCGACGGCAGATCCATAAAACGGCATTCTTTTTTATTTTCATGGCACCACAAAATTGCCTGATACTCCGGGGAATATTGCGCGAACGGATACAGGATCGTGCGCACAGGCGCTTCCTTCGTGTAGGCAAGCACCGCGATGGGCGGCTGCACCGCCACGTCCGGAAACCACGGCAGAACATCATCAAAATCGCTTGGGCCTTCCACCAACACAAGCTTCGGATTTTTTTCGGCCAGAAAATTTTTTAAATGCCAGGCCCCGGCAGGGGAGAGATGCCGGATGCCGAAAATATGTGGATGATTCATAACTCCTCCCAATCTGCTGCGCCCGTTTCCGGGAGCGGCTTATTAATCCGGACAGGTAAAACTTACAATCCGTTCCATTTTCCAATTTAGGTCAAATCCCGGCAAGCCTTATACAGCCCGCCCCATTTCAGCCCCCGCTTTTTCATTACATGCTCCAGATATTCCTTCCACGCCACGGCATCCTTATCTTCATCCTTGATAATCGCGCCCTGCAGCGCGGCAGCAAGGTCATCATCGCTGATCTTCCCGTTGCCAAAACTCCCGGCGAGTGCCATACTGTTGCACAATAGCGAAATCGCCTCCGCCGTGGAGAGCACACCGCTCGTCCCCTTCACTTTCTGGCTGCGGTCGCAGGTCTCGCCGCAGCGCAGCTCGCGGAAGATGGTGCAGACTTTCTCCACCGTCTCCTCCTCCGGCAGCGCGGAATTTAAATCAAGCCCCGCCGAAAGCTGTGCAACCCTCGTGCGCACGATCTCCATCTCGGAATCCAGGTCCGCCGGCGCAGGCAGCACAACAATATTAAAACGCCGCTTCAACGCCGCCGACATTTCATTGACACCCTTATCCCTTGTGTTTGCGGTCGCAATCACCGAAAAGCCTTTTTTCGCCGCGATCTCCGTATTTAATTCCGGCACGGAAATGCGCTTCTCCGACAAAATGGAAATCAGCGCATCCTGCACTTCGGAGGCGCAGCGGGAAATCTCCTCCATGCGCGCGATCGACCCGGTTTCCATCGCGGTAAATACCGGGCTTTTTAACATTGCCGCCTCGGAAGGCCCCTGCGCCAATAGCATCGCGTAATTCCATGAATAGCGCAGCTGCTCCTCGGTCGTGCCCGCCGTCCCTTGGATCACCTTGGTGGAATCGCCGTTGATCGCCGCGCAAAGATGCTCGGACAGCCAGCTCTTTGCCGTACCCGGCTCGCCGATCAAAAGCAGCGCGCGGTCGGTGACAAGCGTTGCAATCGCGATTTCCACCAAACGCTCATGCCCGATATATTTCGGCGTGATCTGGGTGCGCCCGACCTTGCCGCCGCAGATATAAGTGCGCACCGAGCGCGGTGACATTTTCCATCCCGTCGGCACCGGGTCTTTCTCCGCCGCAATCAACGCATCAATCTCTTTTTGAAATAATTGTTCTGCCGGTAATCTTAATATTTGCTGATCCATGATCTACCTCTTTCCTGTTTTCCCGTTTTATGCCCACGCATACCGCAGGCTTACCTGCCATCCTGCATCCATAAAGGGGCTGGAAGGCGGCTTTTCAACTCCTGCCGCCGCATCCGCCAGCCCTCCATTTTCTTCCAGTTCGGTACGAAAGACCGCTTACAGTTCTTTCTGAACCCATGTAATAAAAGTCGTATAACCTTCCTCATCCCAGTTTCGGATATCGGCCTTCCCGCTTTTCACCAGTTCCGGGATTTTAGATACCTCCGCCACTTTCGCCTCTGTACTTCCCGGCATGCTGCGGACATAAGACTCAATTTCCCACATTGACAATTTCTTGCTTGTTACATAATGCGTTAAAAGCCCGTCACAGCGCGTACAACCGCAGCGCCTTAACGGCCTGAGATATTCCATTGTCGTGCTTCCAAGTGCTTTTTTATAGAAATATTCCTCCATCCGGCGGCAGACTTCCGGATTTGCAGGGTCAAACAGCCGGGCAAGCAAACTGTCCATTTTTTTATTATTGCAGGCAATGATGCGCTCTAAGAAAGTTCCCATCACCTCAATGGAAACCGGGCGGACATAGTGGCTGTTGTACCCCCAAATATCGTTGTAGGAATAGCATTCAAACACATATCCCTTATCTTCATAAAAATATAGGTCATTCAATGCTGCCTCCAGAAAATAAACCGGAACGCGCGGTGTCTTTTCAAACTGTTCCTCCACCCAGTTTTCCCATTTATTCCCAGCATTTTGTTTCCCTTTGCCGCACTCCGAAAGCACATGCGCAAGGAATGCCGCCGGGAAATACTGCATCAGCCCTTTCCTCCCATAATCCCCCTCGTAAATGGAATTTGCCAGCGCGATCCACTCATCAGCCTCTTCCATCAGCAGGGAAGTTTTCAGCACCCAAAGGACCGTTTCCTGCACGGTATCGCCGTACCCGCCGCCGTCCTCTGCCGCAGCATGCATGGCGGCGCAAACCTCCGGGCCGCTTTTGCAGCACAATGTCTGTACGGCAAGAGCCGTCTCCTGCTTCCATGTTTGTAAATTCAGGCCATCTTTCTTTTTATCGCCCGTCGGCTCCGGCTTTCCCTTTAGCATATCCTGTATGCCCTGCGCCGCCAGACGCGCCGCCCACGGTGCTTTCGTCCACTTCAGATATTCCATTACGTCCTTCGGCTTTTTCTGGTACATCGCCGCAAAAAGTTTTTCCACCTCCGCATCATCGTTACAGGCCAGCGCGCGGTAAACAATCTTTTTCGTATTTCCGCGCTCTTTTTTGGCAAGATCCATCAAAAGTTCTACATTCTTTGGCTCGTGGCGCAGCGCATAAATCAGGTTCTGGCGCAGCTCCCCTTCCGCCGTCTCAAGCTGTTTTATGTAAAAATCATTGGCCGCCGCGCCCATCCATTGGTCAATGACATGCAGCCTTCGCACCATTTCCTTTTTGCCCTTCGGGTCAAAACCGCGCATCAGAAGCGGAACAACATCCTCCCCGTCCTCAAGCAGCCACGCGCGCACATCATCGGCAAGCTCCGCGTAGGACGCGCCGAGCGCCTGTACCATCGCCACGCGCACGCGGTAATCCAAAAACAATTCCGGATGCTCCCTGTGGCACTCCGTCACATACGCATAATGCCCACTGCCGGACGTTGTCAGCGCCTCCTGCAATGGGTGGAGCACGGAATACGGCACATTGGAAAGGCGCATCCCCGGGCGGGAACTGGAAACATTTCCCAAGTCATCTTCGTCCGCGGAAACCGGAAGAAGTTCCCCTGGAACCGTGACCGCGCCCTGCGTACAGCAAAGTGCATCGGTCAATGTAATCGCATCTAACAGGATTCCCTCCTTGCCCTCCTTGCCGCTATCCTCCGGCGCGATTAATTTCCGACAAAGTTCCCCAACTTTTGCAAAAACCGGGGCAGCTTTCTCAAGCGGAGCCATTGCCTCCACCGCCCTTTTTAAGCGGAAATCCTCCGACAACAGGTTTGTTCCCGCAATCATTGCTGTGCGCAGGCGGTCGCGCAAATCATAAATCGGTGTAATATCCATTTTTATCCCCTTTTCTGCGCGGCTTTTTTACATCGCAGGTTTGTGGGTGCCGCGCAGACACAAACCCCGCAGACCAAAATTTTTATTCCGGGCAGGCATCCCTTTTGGCCAAAAACACAAAAACCCAAAATAAACCCCGTCAATACAATAACCGCACCACTTCTTGTTCCGTCAAAATACTGAGCGGCTGCAATTTTAACCTGCGCTGTGCGCCGTCATAATAAAATGCGCCCAAAAGCACCTGGTCCTTCAACAAACCCTGATCCGGCAGAAGGGTAAGCCGGTCAAGGGACGGCTCAATCCCCGGCGCATCCCCAAGCATAATGGTCTCCCCGGCGGCATTTTTCAGGACATACTGCCCATCCATTTTCCCGATTTCTGAAAACGCGACCAGACGGATAAAAAACGGGTCGGCAATGGCATTTTTTAATGTATTTTTCACACTCTTCGTCTCTGTGGCAAGGTTTTCTGCCGCCATGCCCCGCAGCTTTTTGATATCCTCCGGCAAAACATCCCGGAACGTGGCACCGTTCCAGCGCACGCGCAGATTCCCCTGCCCCGGGTAGCACGCCGCCGAAACATGCGCCACACCGAAAACAGAATCTTCTTCCTTCACGTATTTCAGCGCTTTGAGCGGGCGGTAATTATAGGTCATGTAAATCGTGCCGTCCGCCAGGTCCGCCCACGCCCCCGCGTCAATATATTCTTTCCTTGCCTCGTCATAAACACACCAGAACGAAAGCTGCATCAGGTCCACATCCGGCAGGGTCTTCCCGAGCGCCTCAAGCTCCGTCAGCTTCCAGATGCCGCCGAGCTCCTCGTAAAGCTCATTGTCATCCGGCGCTTCCTCGCCCTTATCCAATTTATCCGATAAATACTGCTTTGATTTTTTTACCAGTGTCCAGAATTTCTCAAGCACGGAAATCGCACTGTCATAATGCGCTTCGTCCTGGTCTTTCTGGAATGCTGCAATCTCGATAATTAAACCGTATAAAAGGCGCTGCGGCCCCGGCAGGTAATAATCGCCGAGCTGTTTGGAGAGCTGTTCGTAGGTTTTTAACGCTGCGCCGCCCATCGTGCCAAGCCCCGCCTTCATCAGATCGCGCACCAGCTTTTCCGCCAGTTCCAGGCCTTCCAGCTGTTTTTTAAGTTTTTTCACACGCGCTGCCTTTGCGGATTTCGCGGATTTTTCGGCCGCAGCCTTTTTCTTTGCCGCTTCCTCCTCGGTCAGCGGAACATTTTCCTCCTCCGCTGTTTCCGCTTTTTTCCCCGTCTTTTTCGCGCGCTTTTTTATGATATCTTCCGGGATTTCACAGGTGCCAAAAGTTTTTTTCGCCGCAATTTCATACAGTAGCGCCAAGCCGTGCTTGCACGGGAACTGGCGGCTTGGACAGGAACAGCGGCACACAGGCGCATCCGGCTCGATAAAGTCAACACTGGTTATGTAATTGCTCTTCCCGCTGCCGGTACATTCGCCGAGATAAAAGGTATCGTCGGCGGAGCATTCAAGGCGGACAAAACCGCCTTTTGCGGAAATTTTTTTCCCGTTCGATGCCGCCGCCGCATTCGGTGCCATCGCTTGGATCTGTTGTTCGGTTACGTTTTGCATATGACCTCCTATTTTAAGTTCCGCAAGTCCCCTTCCAGTGCCAATAACCTAAGAAAAAAATCCTGCTCGTTCCTCCCAGTATTTTTTTCCGGCACTGTCGGAGACTTGCTGTTTTTTAAGTTCCGCAAGTCCCCTTCCAGTGCCAATAACCTAGGGAAAAAATC
>CAYMGZ010000114.1:0-8203 GCA_964390095.1 uncultured Lachnospiraceae bacterium
GCTCCAGGTAATCCTTTAACTTCTTGCTCCGGCTCGGATGGCGCAGCTTGCGCAGCGCCTTCGCCTCAATCTGGCGGATGCGCTCCCTTGTGACATCAAATTCCTTCCCGACTTCCTCAAGTGTCCTCTGTCTTCCGTCATCCAGCCCAAAACGCAGCCGCAGCACCTTCCGCTCACGGTCCGTCAGCGTGGCAAGCACATCGTTTAACTGTTCCTTCAACATCGTGAACGCGGCCGCCTCCGCCGGTACCGGCAGCCGGTCATCCTCCACGAAATCACCGATGTGGCTGTCCTCCTCCTCGCCGATCGGGGTCTCAAGCGAAACCGGTTCCTGCGCAATCTTCTGGATCTCGCGCACGCGGTCCACCGAAAGGTTCATCTCCTTTGCGATCTCCTCCGGGTAAGGCTCGCGCCCAAGCTCCTGCAAAAGCTGGCGCTGCACGCGGATCAGCTTGTTGATCGTCTCCACCATATGCACCGGGATGCGGATCGTGCGTGCCTGGTCCGCGATCGCCCGCGTGATTGCCTGGCGGATCCACCATGTCGCGTAAGTGCTGAATTTGTAGCCCTTGCGGTAATCAAATTTCTCCACCGCCTTGATCAGCCCCAAATTGCCCTCCTGGATCAGGTCAAGGAACTGCATCCCCCTGCCGACATAGCGCTTGGCAATGCTGACCACAAGGCGGAGGTTCGCCTCGGCTAACCGCTTTTTCGCATCCACGTCTCCTCGCTCCATGCGCACGGCAAGCTCCGTCTCCTCATCCGCGGAAAGCAGCTGCACCTTCCCGATTTCCTTTAAATACATGCGTACCGGATCCTCAAGCCCGATGCCATCCGGGACCGACAAATCAATCCGCGAAAGATCCTCCGCCTCCGCCTCGATCAGCGCAAGCTCATTCTCATCCACGTCCACGTCATCCCCGATGAACTCGGTCTCGGCAGGCTCCCGCAGCACATCCACTTCATTTTTTTCCAGATAATCGTAGATATGCTCCATATGCTCCGCCCCAAGTTCCTGGTCCGCAAAAAAATCATTGATTTCCTCATACTCCAACACATTTTTCTTACTTTTTGCGTACTGCAGAAGCTCTTTCAACCTCTCCTGAAATTTTGGTATGTTTTCGTCCATAAAAATGCTTCCTCCTGTATCTATAGGTTAACCAAGATTTAAGGAACTATGCAGTTTGTCAAGTTCCTTGCGTTTCTCCATGACCTGCTGCAACGCGCTAAGATCATTTTGTTCCACCGCCCGTTTCTGCTGTATGTCCAGACTGTTTTGCTTCACGCGCACCACAGTATCCGCGAATTCCTTTTTCCTCCCCTCCTCATCCATCGGTGCGGCAAGCTTCGTGGAAAACAATTCCGCCACCGCCTGCTGTTTTTCTGCGTCCTCAAAGCGGCCGATCAGTTTTGCCGGGTTTACCCTCCCGTTTTCTCTTTGTTCCTCGAACATCATCCCCGCGACCTCACGGTAAACCCCCTCCGTAAAATCCTCCGGGTCAATGATCCCGGCAATCCTTGAAAACGCCTCCGGCTCCTCGCAAAGCCTTGTGAGCAAGAGGCGTTGGGAACGGCGCATGCCTTCCTGCGGCCTTGGCCGCTTTCTTGCCTCCTCCTGCTCCCGTGCGGTGCTCTCCCCCGCCACCCTCACACTTTCCTGCTGCACCCCATAACGGTTCACGAGTTTGCGGAGGCTCTCGTAGCTGATCCGGTATTTCTCCGCCAGCGCCTCAATATAATTGTTCCGCTCCAGCTCCTCCGAAAACCCAAGCAGCCGTTTTGCCATCTCATTATAAAACCTGGTCTTTTGTTCCGGGTCGGCCAGGTCATAATCCCCCTGCAAAATCCCAATCTCAAAAAAGAAGCTGTTTTGTGCCGTATCGAGGCGTTTTTGGTACTCCTGCGGCCCTAATGCCTTGATGAACTCATCCGGGTCCTTGTACGGCTTCATGTCCACCACGCGCGCGGCAATACCCGCCTCCTTTAAGATCGGGATTGCCCTCAGTGCCGCCTTGACCCCCGCGCCGTCACTGTCATAGGTCAGCAGCACCTCCTTTGTGTAGCGCGCAAGGATCCTCGCATGCTGCGTGGTAAGTGACGTGCCAAGCGATGCCACCGCGTTCGTAAAGCCCGCCTGGTGCAGCGAAATCACATCCATGTAGCCCTCGCAGAGCAGAAAATAATCTTTCCGGCTCCCCCTTGCAAAATTCAGCCCGTAAAGGTTCCGGCTCTTCTCAAAAATCGGGGTTTCCGGGGAATTTAAGTATTTTGGCTCCCCGGCACCCATCACGCGCCCGCCAAACGCGATCACACGGTTATTCGCATCCATGATCGGGTACATCACGCGGTTCCAGAATTTATCGTAGACCCCTTTTGACTCCTCCATCGTCACAAGCCCCGACACCCGCAAAAGCTCGTCCTCGTAACCTAGGTTTTTCAGGTACTTGTACAAATCATCCGCCGTCTTGTTGGAAAACCCCAGCCCGAAATGCTTGATGGTCTCATCCGTCAACGCACGGTCTTTTAGGTATTTCATCGCCGCCTGGCCCCGCTCGGACCTAAGCTGGTAAAAATAATATTTCGCCGCCTCTTTGTTTACCGAAAGCAGCAGCGCCTTCTGGTCTGCCGCGCGCCTTGCCTCCTCGGAATATTCAAGCTGGGGCAGGTCAACATTCGCCCGTTTCGCAAGCACGGAAAGCGCCTCGCCAAAGCTGTAGTTCTCGTACTGCATCAGGAACGTAAAAACGTTGCCCCCCTTGCCGCACCCAAAGCAGTAAAACATCTGCTTTTGCCGGCTCACCGAGAACGACGGCGTTTTTTCGTTGTGGAACGGGCAGCACGCCATATGGTTCGCCCCTTTTTTTGTCAGGTGCACGTAGGAGCCGATCACATCGACAATATCATTCTTCGAGCGGATCTCCTCCACAAGCTCTTCTGGATAATACATACGTATATGCCCTCCCCCGTACCATTAATATACATTCCACGCATCCGGGATCATGATCTCCTTATATTTCTGGACGGCATAACGGTCCGTCATCCCCGCCACGTAATCACAGACAACCCGGTATTCCGGCTCATCGAGTTCCTCGATCATGTAGCGGTATTCCTCCGGCAGCGCCTCCAGATGCCCCGCATAATAATAATACAGCTGCTCAATCATTGCCTCCGCCTTTTTCTCCTCCCCCTTCGCGACAGGGTTTGTATAGACATTGCAAAACATATAGCCCCTCAGCCCCGACATCGCTGCCTCCACCGCCTCCGACATCCGGATGTCATCGGTCCCGTCGCTGCTTATGATGATGTCGTGGATCAATGTATTTAAACGTTCCCTTGGGCTGTGCCCCAAAATACCGGTAAATTCCCCCGGTATCCCATCCTCCGTGATGATATGCCCCCGGATGGCATCATCAATATCATGGTTGATGTAGGCAATCTTATCCGAAAGCCGCACGATCTTGCCCTCTAATGTTGCCGGATGCCCGGCGGTCTGATGGTTCCGGATGCCGTCGCGCACCTCCCATGTAAGGTTTAAGCCCCTGCCGTCCTTCTCCACCCGCTCCACCACGCGGATGCTCTGGAGCTGGTGCTCAAACCCGCCGGGGCACACACGGGCGAGCGCCCGTTCCCCCGCATGCCCGAACGGTGTATGCCCAAGGTCATGCCCGAGCGCGATCGCCTCCGTCAGGTCCTCGTTTAAGCACAGCGCCCGTGCAATCGTGCGCGCATTCTGTGCCACCTCAAGCGTGTGGGTCAGCCTTGTGCGGTAATGGTCGCCCTCCGGGGCCAAAAAGACCTGCGTCTTGCCTTTGAGCCTGCGGAAGGCCTTACAATGCAGGATGCGGTCGCGGTCACGCTGGTAGGCCGGGCGCACATCGCATGGCTCGTCCACAAGGTCGCGCCCCTTCGTCTCGTCGCTGAACGCTGCATAGGGGGAAAATATCCTATGTTCCCGCTCTTCCTGCCGCTCCCGTATCGTCATATTCCCCTCCATCTTTCCACTTCCTTCCTGCAAAACTGAAAAAATTACTCTTCTACTTATATTATTCGGGGATTCGGGCGGATTTTCCTTTTTGATTTCAAAATTTTTTTGCACGTCCTATATCGTTGGCATAGGAGGGAGAATCCGGAAAAAGGGCAAGCGGATTTCTTTCCGCCTGCCCAAGATGATATGAAACGATATTGTCAAATACAAAAGAGTTCATAAAAAAGCTTCCGTCCCCACCAACCATCCGGATTTACAGGAAGAACCTCCCCACCTGGTACACCAGCGTTGCCAAAAACCATGCGATGAAAAGTTGGTACACCACCGTTAACAGCGTCCAGCGAAGGGAACCCGATTCGCGCCGGATCACCGCGATGGTCGCCACACACGGCGTATAAAGCAGCACGAAAACCATGAGCGCATAAGCGTTGAGCGCGGTAAAACCCATCCCCGAAAGCAGCGCGGAAAGCTTTGCCATCCCGGCGGGCGAGCTGGCATTGCCGATGCCAAAGAGCACCGATATGCTCGAAACCACGACCTCCTTGGCCGCAAGCCCCGAAATTAATGCCAGCGCAATCTGCCAAAGCCCGATCCCCGCCGTGGAAAGCACCGGGGCAAGCGCCTTTCCGATCATCGCGCCAAAGCTCCCCCCCATATCGTCCACCAGCCCCTTCGGACCGAAATTCAGAATGAACCACACAAGGATCGAGGCGATGAAAATGGTTGTGCCCGCCTTTGTCAGGTAATCCTTCACCTTCTCCCAGACATAGATCGCGATCGTGCGCGCATTCGGTGTCTTATATTCCGGCAACTCGATCAAGAGCGGGTTCCTGGTCTCTTTGCGGGAACAAGCCCTCTTACAGGAAGCACAGGCAGCGGTGGCATTTTCTTTTGTGCCGGAATCCCCGTGCGCCGGTTCCTTTGCATCTTCCTTTGTTTTCCTACCCCCTATGCGGCTCATCACAAACGCCGTCCCGATCCCGGCCACCATCCCGGTCAGGTACATGGAAAATGCCGCAAACATCGCATTTTTCCCAAAAAACATCTCCGAAAACAGCACATACACCGGCAGCTTTGCGGAGCACGACATGAACGGTGTCACAAAGATCGTCCGCCTGCGGTCCGCCGGGTCCTCGAGTGCCCGCGATGCCATCACCGCCGGCACGCTGCAGCCAAAGCCCAACACCATCGGGATGAACGCGCGCCCCGACAGGCCTAACTTCCCCATCAGGCCGTCCATCACGTAGGCAACGCGCGACATATAGCCGCTGTCCTCAAGGAATGCGAGTGCCAGAAAGAGGATGAAGATATTGGGCAGGAAAGTCAGGATTCCGCCCACGCCCGAAATAATGCCGTCCACAACCAAAGAGGTGAGCACCGCATTCGCTTTCACCGCCGCAAGCCCGTCCGCAACCGACCCCGAAAACCATCCCAAAAATTCCTCAAAATATCCTTTCAGCCAGTCCCCGATAAAAAAGGTCAGGAAAAACACTGCCGCCATAATGCACAAAAACATCGGAAGCCCCAGGTAGCGGTGGGTCAAAAGCCGGTCCACCCGGTCCGTCAATGCCGCTTTCGTCTGCTTGTTCACAAGGCATTCCTCGATGACCTCCTCGATGAAATCATATTTTTCATTGATGATATCCGTCTCGTAACTGCGGTCGATGATATCGGACAAATCAAGCCCTACCTGCCCCATGATCTCCTCGTCCTGCTCTAAAAGCTTTAGCGCGTGCCAGCGGTAGTTCGGGCTCTCAAAGCCTGCTGCCTTCATGCGCTCCGTCAGCTCGTCGATCTTGTCCTCGATCACATCGTCATACACCATCGCGAATTCCTCGTGGTGGTTGTGCCTGTGGCTGCCCACCTTCCGGTCCGGGTGCTGGTGCTCAAGGATCGCCCGCCGTTTCTCCTTATGGTGCGCAACCGTGTGGATCAAAATCTGAAGGCCGGTTCGTTTGCGTGCCGAGACCGGGATACACGGGATGCCAAGCATCTCCGGCAGGCGGTGCAGGTCGATCTCCATCCCGCGCTCCTGCACGATATCCATCATATTAAGCGCCAGCACAACGGGCTTGCCAAGCTCGATGAGCTGCAGGGTCAGGTAGAGGTTGCGCTCTAAGGCGGACGCATCCGCCACATCAACGATCACGTCCACATCCGAATTTAGGATAAACTGCCTTGTCAGTTTTTCCTCCATCGTGTAGGAGGTCAGGCTGTAAATCCCCGGCAGATCCACCAGCTTAAACTGGTGATTGTGGTATTTTAGCGCCCCCTCCTTCTTCTCCACCGTCACCCCCGGCCAGTTCGCCACCTTTAAACGCGCGCCGGTATAGGCGTTGAACAATGTTGTCTTCCCGCAGTTCGGGTTTCCGACAAAACCGACCTGCAATTCCTTTTCCTGCTCCATGATGTCCGCTTCCTTCCAAATCAAATGCCCGATATGTAAATATGCTCCGCAATCCTTTTCCCGACTGCAAGCCTCGTGCCCCGCACATGGAAAATCACCGACCCGCTGCGCTTATTGTTCAATACCCGGATCCGTGTCCCCGCAGTCAGCCCAAGCGCGGTAAGGCGCATTTGTGTCGCGCGCGGCAGCTCCATCCCGCATACCTCATACGTCCCTCCAATTGCCGCCATGCACAGATTTTCCCTTTCTTCCTCCGCCATGTTTCCTCACCTCTCCATCCGCTCCACGATTGCCGCGATCATTTTCGCTTCCGCAAGGAAAGCTTCCACGATGACGGGTTCAAACTGCGTGCCGGAACCATCCTCAATGATACGGAAAGCCTCCTCCATCGGCTGGATTTCCTTGTAACAGCGGCGGCTGATCAGCGCGTCGAACACATCCGCCACCGACATGATGCGCGCGCACAGCGGGATCTGCGTTCCCGCAAGCCCTTTGGGATAACCCGTCCCATCCCAGCGCTCATGGTGGTAGAGGGCGATCTGCTCCGCCATCTCCGTATAGTCATCCTCCTCAATGTTCTCAAGGCACTGGCGGATGATGCGCGCGCCAAGCACCGTGTGCGTCTTCATGATCTCATACTCCTCCGCCGTCAGTCTGGCAGGCTTGCATAAAATATTATCCGAGATTGAAATCTTACCGACATCGTGCAGCGCCGAGGCCTGCATCATATTGCGGATCAGGCGGTCATCCAGCTGGCCGGGGTACTCACCGTTCTTCCTTAACCGGTCGGCAATGACCCCCATATAAAAGCCGACACGCTTGACATGCTGCCCGGAATCTTTGTCGCGGTTCTCGATCAGGTTCGCGATGTTCGCGATAATGCTGGTCTGCATCTTCTCGATGCGCTTTGACTTTTGCTGTACCATAAGCGAGAGTTTTTTCTGGTAATCGTCCATCTCAAGCGCCCGCGCGACGCGCATTTTCAGCACTTCCGGCGCATAGGGCTTCTTCACGAAATCCTGCGCGCCGGCACTAAGGCACGCCACTTCCATCTCCTCATTCGAAGTTACCATGACAACCGGTATCTCACGCAGGCGGACATCCTCCCGGATAAATTTGAGTACCCCCATGCCGTCAAGCCCCGGCATGACATAATCAAGCAATACCAGGTCAAATCTTTGCTTTAAAAGGACCTCGACCGCTTCCTCCCCCGAATTCGCGGATGCCAGGTCATACCGGTCCCAAAGGCATCCTTTTGCAAACGCGATATTTGTCCGGTTATCATCAACTATCAAAATTTTCTTCATCGTTCCACCTTTCCCTGCTCTTTTGCGCGCCCACGTTCCAGCTTTGAATAAATACAGCCGCAATAATCCTGCCGGTAAAGTCCATATTCCCCGGAAAGCTCCACGGAGCGTTTATAGCCGTTTTTCTTTTTGAAATCCGAATACAGGTACGAAACCCCATATTCCCCGGAAAGTTCCCTCCCGATTTCATTCAGCTGATCCGCATTTTTTTGAGGGCTGATGGAAAGCGTGGTCGTAAAATAATCAAACCCCCCCGCTGCCGCCACCCTCGCCGTTTCCGAAAGACGCAGCCGGTAACAGGCAAAACAGCGCTCCCCGCCCTCGGGCACCGCCTCAAGCCCTTTCACCGCCGCGAAGAAACGCTCCGGCTCATACGCCCCAAAAAGCAGTCCGGCCGGGTGTGGGAGCGGCATCTGCCCTGTAAGGCGTTTGATTTCCTCCACCCGCTTTTCGTACTCCTCCTTCGGGGAAATATTTGGGTTGTAATAAAATACGGTAATATTA
>CAYMGZ010000115.1:0-781 GCA_964390095.1 uncultured Lachnospiraceae bacterium
GCTGTACGAGCACATCCAGACTTTAAGTTTTTCCTTTTTTGACAGCCGCCCGACCGGGAAGATCCTTGCGCGCATCATCGGTGACGTGAATTCCTTAAAGGATGTGCTTTCCAACAGCGTGACAACCCTGATCCCGGATTTTATTACCGTCTGCGCGGTTGTCGTGATCATGGCGGTAAAAAACTGGAAACTCGCACTGGCGGCAATGAGTTCGCTGCCGCTGATGATCGTGGGTGTGGCTTTTGTGCAGACGAAATCCCATAAGCGCTGGCAGATCCACCGCAAAAAGAGCTCGAACCTGAACGCTTTTATCCATGAGGATGTGTCAGGGATGCGCGTGATCCAGAGCTTTTCCGCGGAAGATGAGACGGAGGAAACCTTTGATGAGCTGCTTACGGAGCACCGCGATTCCTTTGTAAATGCATGCCGTTTTGCGGACGCGTTCGGGCCGGTGGTGGACTTTTGCTGGGGTTTGGGAACGCTTTGCATGTACTATGTCGGTGTAAAGATGCTCGGCACACAGGCTGCCCCGGTCGGAACGCTGATGGCATTTGGAACTTACATTTCGATGTTCTGGAACCCGATCATGAACCTGAGCAATTTCTATAACCAGTTAATTACAAACATTGCGGGCGCGGAACGGATTTTTGAGATCCTTGACACGCAGCCGGAAATTGCTGACCGAAAGGGCGTGTCCGAACTTCCGGAAATACGGGGCGAGGTGGAATTTAAGGATGTTTCTTTTGCTTATGACAGGGATACGCAGGTACTGAATAATGTA
>CAYMGZ010000115.1:791-7564 GCA_964390095.1 uncultured Lachnospiraceae bacterium
TAATGTAAGCTTTAAAATCCGCCCGGGCGAGACGATTGCGTTAGTCGGGCCGACCGGCGCGGGCAAGACCACGATCGTCAACCTCATCAGCCGTTTTTACGACGTGACAGGCGGTGCGGTTTATATTGACGGGCATGATATCAGGGATGTGTCGATTGAGAGCCTGCGGCAGCAGATGGGGATTATGACACAGGAAAATTTCCTGTTTTCCGGGACAATCAAAGATAACATCCGCTATGGCAGGCTGGATGCGACGGACGAGGAAATCATGGATGCGGCAAAGATGGTGAACGCGCATGAATTTATCATGAAAATGGAAAAAGGCTATGATACCGAGCTGAAGGAGCGCGGGGCGGGGCTGTCCATCGGGCAGCGGCAGCTTCTGGCGTTTGCGCGCACCATGCTTTCAATGCCGAAGATCCTGATCCTTGATGAGGCGACCTCCAGCATTGACACGCATACCGAGCGCCTTGTGCAGAAGGGCATCGACGCACTTTTAGCAGGCCGTACTTCCTTTGTTATTGCACACCGGCTATCCACGATCCAGAAGGCCGACCGGATTTTTGTGATTGACAAAGGCGGCATTGTCGAGCAGGGCAGCGCGAAGGAACTGATTGAAAAGAAGGGCGCGTACTATGAGCTGTATATGGCGCAGTTTAAGGAAGTGGCGTAGCCGCGGCCTTGATCGCCTTTTTGTTTTCGTACATGCGGTCGTCCGCAAGCTGATAGATTTTTTCGATATCCGTCTGCGGGGCGGTCGTGCCGCGCGGGGATCCCTTCTTCGCGGGTTTTAATGTCATTGCCTCCGGGGCGGTGGCATAGCCGCAGGCAATGGAGATGGGTTCCCCCGATGCTTCCTGGTTCCGCCGGTCCAGGTTTTCGCGGAACTTTTTTGCCAGGGCAGCGGCCTGCTCCGGGCTGCAATGTCCCAGCACAGCCATGAATTCATCCCCGCCCACCCTTGCAGCAATACCGTTTTCTTCAAACGTTTCTGCAATCACGGCAGCAGCATTTTTGATCAGCACATCGCCTACCGTATGGCCGAAAGTGTCGTTCATGGTTTTCAGATTGTTGACATCAAAACAGAAAATGGCGTAGTCCGTCACCTTCTCCGTCTCCAGCTTCCGCATATACTCCACGCAGAAACGGCGGTTGTGGAGCTGTGTGAGCTCATCCGTATACGCGCTTTTGATCAGGTAATTCCGTTCATTTTCCTGCATCATCTTCCTTGTCAGATCCATGTAGAAGGATGCAAACAGGATGAAAATGAAAATCATGATCCCGACGGAGGTCAGACCTTTGAGTGAAAGCGCAGTATTGCCGATATATCGGTTTAGGAGATAGGCGGCAAGGTCGTACCCGACACATGCGCCGATGATCAGCATCCCAATAAGGAAGATACGGCTCATTTTCCCGGGGTTTTTGCCTTTTACAAGGTTCATCAGCACGATTGTGATAAAATAAAGCAGGCAACAGATGATTAGGATCTGCATGTACTTGAGTGTGACTGGCAGGTGCACGATATTAAGACCGTGCAAAAGGAACATGACCGGCACACAGACAAGAAGCGCACCCATAAGAAAATGGTAAATTTTTCCAAACCATTTGCGGCGCAATTTATAAACATCCTCGCGTATGTACAAAAAAAGCGATATCGGGGCGATATAAAGGCCGAGATATTCCAGAAGCGATACCGAGTACAGCGGGATGGAAAATACCTGTATTGTCTTGTAGTAGCATATTGTCCACAGCCCCATGCAGAATCCGAACAAGGAAACGCAGAGCAGGCGGATGAATTTTGTGGAGAATGCCAGCGCAAATACGGTGATGCAAGTTGTGGCAAGGCCGAAGATAACGAGGAAATTCCCAAAAAAGAAAGGAACCCGGTTTTCGGTCATAAGGGCGCGGTAGACATTTTCCCATTCATAGATCCGGATGGGGTCGAGTTTGGTAAAAACTTTTTTTTCGGAAGGATAAAAACGGATCTGGATGGTTTTTCCCGCGTATTCCTTCGGGAAATTGACAAACTGGAAGCCGCTGCCGACACTTTTTCCTTCGAGCATCCGGTCAAGCCCATAGGAAAATACGGACTCGCCATCAATGAAAATTTCCACGGCAGTATGCCGGATATGCATGCGCAGCACCGGTTCCATCATACCGAAATCTTCCGGCAGGGTGCGCTCCATCATGATCTGCGCATTGTTCCTGATATTTTGGAAATGGAAGTTTTCCAGTGAAACATCATGGTAGGCCATGTCATCCACCGTAACTTCCCAACCGTCGTTTAAAGGGAGGTAATGTGATACATTTTCCAGATCCTTTGAAATCAGGCGGTCGAACTGTGGCAGGCAGACCAAAAGGCAAAAGGCAGCATATAGAAACCAAACTGCCCGTAATATGTTTTTGCGTGTAAACTGCATGATTTTCATGGGGTTTATGCTCCTTATGGTTCAATAATTAACAGCAAGGATTCCCCTTCCTTTTAGGTAGGGGGGAAATCGCAGAAACAATTGTAACCGTATGCTAGTTTATCACGGATTATGGAAGTTGGCAAGTGCATTTTTGGTCGTTCGCATGGCATTCTTGTATATTTTTGGGTGCTGGTGGTTTTATGGCAGGGCAAAAGGAGGGTTTGGTCACGAAAATCCACTTTTCGGTTTGCCGTCCGGCACGAAGATGGATTGTTGTTGGCAATGGGGAAAATAGCAAAGGAAAGGGGAATCGGATGGTTAAACTGATAGAAATAGACGGAAATAATTTTCCTGACATTGTGCGCCTGCGCGTACAGGAGGACCAGGCACGCTTTCTTGACAGTGCAAAAGGGATCCTTGCGCGGGGTTATGCTTACCGGGAAAACCGGGCGAGGGTGGTTGGCATTATGGCGGACGGGCGGTTTGTGGGAGCCGCGCTTGTGAAGGATATGGATGAGGAACCCGCCACCTACGACCTGCAGCAGTTTATGATCGACCGGGATTTCCAAAACCGGGGATATGGAACGGAAAGCCTGCGGCAGATCCTTGCACGTCTTAAAGCAGAACAAAAGTATAATTGCGTCGAAGTCTGTGTGAACAGGAACAATACTCCGGCGCTAAAGCTGTTTAAAAAGGCAGGTTTTGAAGATACCGGATACATTGATGAGGATGTGCCCGATTGTTTGAACCTCATGTATTATTTTGATAAAGAATGCGGGGGGAAACCATATACGGACATGCTGATTTCCGATTTTTCCAATCCCCTGTTCCAGGATGCTTTCCGGGCATATTTTGCGGAGCTTGGCATTACGGTAAACGACTGGGCAGGGCTTTTTAGGGAGATGGATGAGGAAGGAGGGAATGCCGCATTTGTCAGGACATCGCAGGATGGGTCATTCGTTGGGTTTATCCAGTTCCGGCCGATTGTATTTACAAGCAGCTTTTTTGAGGAGACCTGCGGCTTCATAAGGGAGTTTTATATCGCGGGGGAATTTAGGGGAAAAGGGCATGGTTCGGCGATGCTTCATCTGGCAGAAAAACATTTTAAGGAAAAAGGCATTTACACAAGCATTTTGACGACGGACACAGCAAAGGATTTTTACAGGAAAAACGGATATAAAAAACTTCCGGGCTGTAAGGCGAAAAATCAGGACGGGGTGTTTGCAAAAAGAATTTGTAAGGAGGATTCCTATGAGGACCGAGCAGGAAATGTATGATCTTATTTTAAAAGTAGCAAAGGAGGACGAGCGCATCCGCGCAGTCTACATCGACGGTTCGCGGACGAACCCGAACGCCCCGAGGGATATTTTCCAGGATTATGACGTGGCCTATGTCGTGCGGGAAACGGAAAGTTTTATCAAAGACCGGGACTGGACGGAGCGCATGTTTGGGAAAATTCTTTATATGCAGCGCCCGGACGAATTCGCGGAGTTTTTTCCAAATGAAGGGGTTGATATTACAAAATCCTACGGTTGGCTGATGCAGTTTGCCGACGGAAACCGGATTGACCTGCATGTGGAAACCATTTCTGCGGCGCAGGAAGGCATTTTTGACGATACCCTGCGCAAAATATTGCTCGACAAGGATGGCATCCTGCCAAAAATCAAGGAATCAAGCGATGCGGGATACTATGTGAAAAAACCTTCCGAAGGCGAATATCTTTGTGCCTGCAATGAATTCTGGTGGTGTCTGAACAATGTCGCAAAAGGGCTTTGGCGAGGGGAGCTGACCTACGTGCAGCACATGGTAAACCATGTTGTGCGCGAGCAGCTTATGAAGCTGCTGTCATGGAAGGTTGGGCTGCTTGCGGACTGGTCGGTTTCCGTCGGGAAATCCGGGAAATACATGCACCGTTTTTTGCCGGAACAGGACTGGAAGGAATATCTTTCCACATGGTTTTCCTGTGATGTGGAAGAAGCATGGGAAGCATGTCTTCGCATGTGCGCCCTTTTCGACCGCACGGCGAAGGAGGTTGGTGCAGGGCTTGGGTTTCGGTATCATCAGACCGAGGCGGAAAACAGTTTTTCCTACTTTAAGCATGTGAGGACATTGCCTGCGGACGCAAAGGAAGTTTATGCAGCAAAGACGGTGGAAATACCATGTGGGCGGTTGGCCTCCGGGAGTACCGGAATCAAAGCAAAGGAAAATCCGGACTTTGAAATAATTTCCCTCGATGAAGCAGGCAGGGACGAAATTCAACAACGGTTAGACCAATATGATGTCCAGCACATTTCATACCGCATGGACGGCGGCGTTTCGGTCGGCATTACCAAAGATGGCAAGCTGATTGCGGGTGCAATCGGCTATATGTCCGCATTCCATATCCTTTATATCGGCACGGTCTTTGTGGACGAAGAATACCGCAGGCAGGGGGTCGGAACCATGCTTATGGCGGAGGTTGAGCGCCGTGCCGGGGCGCTTGGGGCGGATATGATCCGGCTCGATACCTTTAACTGGCAGGGGAAGGACTTTTACCTTGCGTGCGGTTACAAGGAAGTTGGAAGGTATGAACATCCGGACGACGGATTTTCGGAGCATTTTTTTATAAAACGGTTGAAAGAAAGGGGAATAGGAAAAATGAGTGAGATGAAGGAAAAACTGCATACGGGGGAACTTTATCTTCCGAACGACGAAGAGATTATGAAGGAGCAGGTTGTTTATCAGGACAGGCTGTGCGATTATAATATAACAAAACCTTCCGAGTCTGAAAAAAGAATGCGGATGTTAACGGAAATGCTTGCGGAATGCGGCGAGGGTGTGTATATCGAAGCCCCATTTTATTCAAACTTTGGTGGGCATCACTGCCATTTCGGGAAAATGGTCTACGCCAATTATCACCTGACCTGTGTGGACGATACCCACATCTATATCGGCGATTATACCATGATCGGGCCGAATGTGACCATCGCCACGGCGGGACACCCGATTTTGCCGGAGCTCCGCGAAAAAGTATATCAGTATAACATGCCGGTCCATATCGGAAGAAACTGTTGGATCGGCGCGGGCGCAGTCATCATGCCGGGCGTGAACATCGGCGATAATACGGTGATCGGTGCGGGGAGCGTGGTGACAAAAGATATCCCGGCAAATGTTGTTGCGGTCGGGAATCCTTGCAGGGTAATGCGTGAGATCAATGAACATGATAAGGAATACTATTATAAGGACAGGAAGATTATGATTGGGAAATGATAAAATTGCCATTGCATGTTTGACGGAGCATGCGCTATTGCGGAAAGGGAACGGATATGAAAATTGGTGAGGTTTGTCTGCTTACGAATGATGTCGTATCACTTGCAAATTTTTATAAAGCTTTGTTCGGAATCGAGAATGGCAGCAATGATGAAATACACCAAACTTTGCTGTCGGAGGAGACGCAGTTTACCATTTATAACGATGGCCAGGAAAGGGATTATAAAAATCACAATATCTGCCTCGCGTTTACGGTGGAGGATGTGGATTCCGAGTATGAGCGCCTGTTTGCGCTGCGAGCGCAAATGAGGGCGGATTCGCTGCTCCCGAAAAGCGGTCGCAGCATGACCGCAAGTGTGTAAACAAAGGCTTAAAAGACTGGTTTAAGATATATAAGGAGGTTTCATAATGGAAAATATAGATTACATAAGCTTTAACGCAGATGCCTGGGACAATATCAACGAATGCCTTGTGGACAAGTCCACGGCAATCAGCCATGAAGAATATATCGCGGCAAAAAACGGGGCGCTTAACGTTACGCTTGCAGGTGTCGGGATTGTTCCGAAAGAGTGGTTTATGGAGCTTTCCGGTGCGGATGTGCTGGGACTTGCGAGTGGCGGAGGGCAGCAATGCCCGGTCTTTGCGGCACACGGGGCGAGGGTTACGGTCATGGATCTGTCGGAGCGTCAACTTGTAAATGAAAAATATGTCGCCGAGCGGGAGGGTTATAAAATTAATATTGTCCGCGCGGATATGGCAAAACCGCTGCCATTTCCTGATGCTTCCTTTGACCTGATCTTCCACCCGGTTTCCAACTGCTATATCGAGGATATCCTGCCGCTCTGGAAGGAATGCGCGCGGGTGATCCGGCCGGGTGGGATCCTGATGATGGCGTTTGTCAAAGAGGAATTTTTCCTCTTTGACCCGGATTTTAAAAAGGAAAATTTCCTGATTTCGCGCCATACCCTCCCGTTCCATCCGCTGCGGGACCTGACAAAGGAGCAGATACAGGCAAAACGGGAAAACGGCATGCCGCTTGCATTCAGCCACACGCTCACGGAGCAGCTTGGCGGGCTGATGAAGGCGGGTTTCATGCTGACGGACCTGTTTGAG
>CAYMGZ010000115.1:7574-8100 GCA_964390095.1 uncultured Lachnospiraceae bacterium
CGTCGGGCTGTTTGATTAATATATGAATGCGTATGTGGCAGTCCGGGCAGTACGTGTAAATGGGTGAAATTGGAAATCCGAAAGGCGTTGGGGCAGTGTATGGAAGGCAGAGTAGAGGGAAGCGGGGAAGACCAGGAAAACACGGCTTCCTGCATTTCGTGTGCCACATGTGTGATGGAAAAAAGGGACGGCATGCCGGCAAAAAACACTTGCAAAAACCCAAAATATAATGCCGTATATGCGACGGAAAGAGAGGAAATATGAAAAAAACAGCAGTGATTCTTTACCAAGGGTTTTGTAATTTTGAGATCAGTGTGGCACTGGAAATTTTGGCATTATGCGAAAAGCCGGTCACGATATTTGCGAAAGAAATCGCTCCGGTCCGCGGTGAGGACGGGATGACGGTTCTGCCGGACAAAGGCCTTGCAGAACTTATTCCGGATGACTATGACAGTCTGCTTCTTCCGGGGGCGCAAGATATCGGCGATGCCGTTTCGGACGAGGAAATCCTCTCGGTCATCCGGGA
>CAYMGZ010000116.1:0-5918 GCA_964390095.1 uncultured Lachnospiraceae bacterium
ACGCGCATCCAGGTGGAGCACGGCGTGACGGAGCTGGTGACGGGGGTTGACTTAATTAAGCAGCAATTGCGGCTGGCTTCCGGCGAGCGGCTTTCCATCGCGCAAAAGGACGTTGTTTTAAAGGGGCATGCAATCGAATGCCGCATCAACGCAGAAAGCCCAAAGCGGGGTTTTCTGCCGTCGCCGGGGCGCATCACGCGCTTCCATATGCCGGGGGGCAACGGCGTGCGCATCGACACGGCCCTTTACGCAGGCTATACCATGCCTGCTATGTATGATTCGCTTGCGGCGAAGGTCATGGTGCTTGGTGCAGACCGTGCGGAGGCGGTTGCAAAAATGCGGGGTGTCCTCTCGGAACTGGTGATTGACGGGATTGAAACGAATTGTGAATTCCAGAAGGGGCTGCTTTCGGAGGAGGCGTTCCTTTCCGGAAAGATTGATACGGATTTTGTCGGCAACCTGTTGGAAGCAAGGAAGGGGCAGATGGCCTCTAGGGCAGGCGAGTAAGGAGTGTGGGACCATTGTCGGAAAAAAACAAGAAAGCAGGCCAGGGGGACTATATGGCAGATGCGTTTGCAGAGCCACAGGTGCCGGACGGTCTGTTCCAGAAATGTGAGAAGTGCGGTGAAATTATTTGTTCGGAAGATGTTGTAACAAATTATCATATGTGCCCTAACTGTCAGTGCTACTTCCGGGTGCCGCCGCGCGCGCGCATCAGCATGGTGGTGGATAATGCGAGCTTTACCGAGTGGGATGCGGGGCTTGCGATCTCCGACCCGCTGAAATTTCCGGGGTATCTTGAAAAACTGGAGCATATGCGGCAGGTGACGGGGATTGACGAGGCCGTGCTGACCGGGAAGGCGGCGATTGACGGGATGCCGGTCGCGATCGGCGTGATGGCGGCATCCTTTATGATGGGGAGCATGGGGGAGATTGTCGGCGAGAAGCTGACGAGGATGATCGAGCGCGCGACAAGGGAGCGGCTCCCGGTTGTGATTTTCTGCAGTTCCGGCGGCGCAAGGATGCAGGAGGGCATCGTGTCGCTGATGCAGATGGCGAAGACGGCGGGTGCCTTAAAACGGCATTCGGACGCGGGGCTTTACTATGTCTCGGTGCTGACCGACCCGACGACCGGCGGTGTGGTCGCAAGTTTTGCGATGCTGGGGGATACGATCCTTGCGGAGCCTGGCGCGCTGGTCGGGTTTGCGGGGCCGCGCGTGATTGAGCAGACGATTGGCCAGAAGCTGCCGGAAGGGTTCCAGCGCTCCGAATTTTTGCTGGAGCATGGTTTTGTGGATAAAATTGTCAAGCGGGAACGTATGAAGAAAACGCTTTCCTTTTTGATCGAGGCAAACGGCGGGGAAAAACCGTCCGCCATGATGCGGGCGCAGGCGGTTTTCGTGCCGCCGCAGGAGAAGGTGGAGATTGATTGAAGCCGCATGGAGGTTTTGTGATGGAAGAATTGACGGCATGGGAGCGGGTCAAACGCGCCAGGAGCAGCGAGCGCCCGACCAGCATTGACTATATCAGCGGTATTTTTGACCGTTTCATGGAGCTGCACGGCGACCGTGTCTGCCGGGATGACGGGGCCATCGTGGGCGGGGTTGCCCGTATTGACGGGATCATGGTAACGGTGATCGGGGAGCAGAAAGGGCGCACCCTAAAGCAGAACCAGAAGCGCAATTTCGGCATGCCGTACCCGGACGGCTACCGCAAGGCCCTGCGACTGATGAAGCAGGCGGAGAAATTTAACCGCCCCATCATCTGCTTTGTTGACACGCCGGGGGCATTTTGCGGCATCGAGGCGGAGGAGCGCGGGCAGGGCGAGGCAATCGCGCGCAGCCTTTATGAGATGTCGGCATTAAGGGTGCCGGTGCTCTCGATATTGATCGGTGAGGGCGGCAGCGGCGGTGCGCTTGCGCTTGCGGTGGCGAACGAGGTCTGGATGCTTGAGAATGCGACCTATTCCATCCTCTCGCCGGAGGGCTTCGCCTCGATCCTCTGGAAGGACGGGAAGCGCGCCGACGAGGCCGCCGGGGTGATGAAGATCACGGCGGAGGACTTAAAGGGGCTGCATATTGTGGAGCGTGTTTTTGGCGAGCATCTGGAAGAAATGGATGAGGGAACGCAGGAAGAATTTGAGGACGGGGTGCGGGAGCTTTTGCAGTACCGGGGCGAACCGGAGGCGGGGGATGGGAAATCGGAAGAAAAAGAGGCAGAGGCAGCAGGGGATGGGAAACCGGCCATCTTAACCCGCGACAATATGGGGCCGCTCGTGGAAGAACTGCGCGAGGGGATTTTGGAATTTTTGCGGATATACCACCGTAAGAGCCCGGTGCAGATCGTGGAAGAACGGTATGCGAGGTTCCGGCAGTTTTAGGGGGCATTTTATAAAGCACAGATATTTGCCGATGCAGTGAAACCCTCAGGTAACTGCGTCGGCCTGTGCCTTGCCCCATGGAAGACGGCCATATGCCTGGTTTGCACTTTGAAAGAATCTTTTTTTCTTAGCGGGAGGGCAAGCATTGCCCGTGCGCTTCCTTAACAATCTCTATTCTTAGTTTTGCAGATGAACTTTAGGGGAATCAGGGTGGCTTCCGGATGGGCAGGAAGCCTTTTTTGGCACGCGATTCGGCCAACTGCGTTGACAAGACTGTATAATGTTGCTATACTTGAGCAAAATGAAAATAGGAAAGCATTTGCAGTGCGCGAAAAGGGGGCTTACCGGATGTTGGTCACGGGAAAAATAAAGGCACTTTATTTACAATATACAGTAAAAAAAGAAGAGACCGCAAAAATCTGTGTTCTGGGGAAAAATCTGGTGCAGGGCAGTGTGCAGTACGGATATTTAAAGAATGGTGAGCGGGAGGTTTTTTCTGCGGGGGATGCAAAATACCACATGACGGATTGGTTTTTGGTGGAGGAGGCGGGGCGCTTCCTTGTGATGAGCGGGGATGCCTACAACCGTGCAATATGGCAGTTTGCACTTTCGGACGGAACCGTGCTTGCCGCCGTCAGGGCACATAAAAAATACCGGGTGGCGAGCGGGAAGGTTTCGGATTTGACGTTCCCGAGGGTGCGGATTCCGGTTGGGGCAGTCCGCGCGCGCGTATTTTATGCGCGGGAGGATGACGGGGAGACGTTGCCGCTTGGGGAGCGCCTGCAGATTGAATACGGGATGGTTCCGACCTTTTATGAGAAGCCAAGGAAGGAAGTGTATGAGCTTCCGGCGTTAAAGGACGGGAGGCAATTGGTTTATACGGAAGGGAAGTGGTACCGCGCGAGACAGGTGGGGGAGGAAGTGGAACCCGGTGCGCTGCTGAAAAAATGGAGTACGAGGGAATGTGCGGTCGGTGCAGGGGTTGGGTGCGGCGATAGTGTATTTTTGCGGGTATTTGACGAAAAAAGGGAAATTTTGGAAAAGCCGGATGCCGCGATGCGGGTACTCTATGAGCAGGGGATGTATCCTGCTGCGGAGATTGTGGGGAAAGAGCCGGGACAAAGTTTGGGGCACGGCGGGGAAGGAAATCCTGCCAGTTATTTTGGCGGCGGGCAGGACGATGAAAAAGGGAGGGTTCCCGCGTATGGTGTGAGGATATATCAGGAGGATTCCGTGCCGGTTGCCGAGCGGATCCAAGATGCGGCTGGGCTGCATTTTAATTACTGGCTGGGCGGGGAGGCGGCCACGCCATACGGGAATGATTTTGACCATATTTACCCTTGGTGCGCGATGCGCCGCTGTGCGGTTTCCTATGTGGAAGGAAAGCGGCAGGTTTTGTACGAAGGCGAGGAAGGTTACTGTACGGATGGAACGGCCGGTGAGGTGATGGTGGAAATCCCGAAGCACTACGTGTCCAGGCGGGTGGTGGACGGGTGCGAGGAAATTTTGATCGCGCCGGGAAAGAAGGATGGGTTCGCGGTTGACCCGGCATTTTTAACGCCGTCCGGCGAGGTGGAGGCGGTCTATGTCGGCGCGTACTTTGCGGCGGAGGAGTTTGTGGAAGCGGCAGATGAGGGAAGCAAAGGGGAATCCGGCAAAGCGTCTGGCAAGGCCGCAGGCTGCGGCAGGCGGATGCTTGACGAGCCTGCCCCGCCGGAAAAAACAGATGGCCTGATGCTTGTCTCGCGGGCAGGCAGACAGGTTTCTTTGTTCCGCTCCGGCGAAGAATTCCTTGCGATGGCAGGGCGCAACCGGGGTTTTCGGGAGCTTGACCTGTGCACGATGTTAATGCTTGAGCGTCTGTTTCTGGTGGAGAGCGCACTGCTTGATTCCCAGACGGTCTTTGGCGGGGATACCTATATGCCGTTTTTGATATGGGACCGGACGGCGACTTATTATTCTTCGGAGGATGTGCCGCAGGCGAACTGCATCCGTATGCGGGATAATTCGATTTCCAAACGTTACCGGGTCGGGGATGCGGTGGCGGTGATGGATACCTGGGGTACTTTTTTCTCGGAAAAGAGCGGGAATATGATGCGGGTGATTACGGGAAGGGAGATGGATGCGGACGGGATGGTGTGCCTCCGTTTTTCCGGCGCGCCGGTGGATCTTGTGGCGCATAAGACCGGAATGGGCGAGCTGCCGGAGCATACCGGTTCGGCTGACGGGCTTGCGGGAAAAGTTGCCTCAAGGGAAACATTTGAAAAACGGTGTGCGCATGACGCGTTCTGCTACCGGGGGATCGAGAATCTTTGGGGCGGTGTCTGGGTTGTGCTTTCCGGCTGCGCGGTGAAGGACTGCAGGCTGCGCGTGGACTATCCGGACGGGAAAAGCACACAGGTTTCCTACGAGCTGCCAAAGCAGAATGTCAACCTTTCCAGCAAGCAGTTTGGCGACCCTGACCGGATGTATGTCAAACGGATGGGCTATGACCCGGAAAATCCGTTCATCGCGCTGCCGTGTGAAATCGGGGGTGGTGCGGGGAACTGCAGTTACTATTGCGATGCGTGGTTTAACGAGGCAAAACCGGGCGAAGAGTATATCGTCACATACGGCGGGGCATGGGACAATATGGCATACGCGGGGCTTTTTGCGTTCCGCGCCTCATTCCTGCCAGACAAGCGCGTAACATTCAACGGGGCGCGGCTGATGAGCCGGGATGGCATATGCGGAACTTAAAACAGCATATCTCCGGACAGTGCCGGAAACAGATTTGCGGGAGCTAGAGCGGACGGAAATCTGTTTCCCCCGGTCATTGGTACTGGAAGGGGATATGCGGAACTCAAAATATGGAGGTCAAAAAAAGTGTTTGTCGGACTGATTTCAGATATAGGACATAAAGAGGCACACAAGGAAGTCATGCTCTGGGCGCTTGGCAAGGCGCTGCGCGAGAAGGGTGTACTGTCGGTAATCCTGCGCGAGCCGGCGCTCTCCGGCAATACATCGGCCTTTCTCGCGCGGCAGATGGCGGTCTGTATGCATGACAGGGAATTCTTGGAGCAGTACGGGGTGCTCCGCCAGCTCTCTGGCTTTGCCGGGGTGGAGGAAGAACCCTGCCGCACTTTTGAAGCTTCCGCGTGGGCGCTTGGCAAAAAGGTGCCGGTCTATGAGCGCGCACTGTTTTTGCTGCCGCAGCTGCGCTATCACGGGATCTCGGAAAAACCGGAACTGGCGGAACCCTATCTTTTTGCGGATATCAAAAACATGACGGGAGAGGCCATGGAAGCAATCTGCAGCATTGCCGCAAAAGAAGGGATTTCCCAAGTGGTCATGGTACAGTATGGGGAAGGGGACACCGAAGTTTTTGCAGCGGGCGGGTTTGGCGCGCAAAAGGCGGGGGATCCTTTGGCAGCAGGAAAAGCCGGGGTGTGTGGAACAAGACCCCGTTTGGTGGAATGCATTCCCGTGGAGGATACGGAAAAATACGTAGGCGCGCTCTGGATGTCCGCCGTGGTCGTGACGGACCGTTATGTGGGGG
>CAYMGZ010000116.1:5928-8092 GCA_964390095.1 uncultured Lachnospiraceae bacterium
GGCATCCCTTGCCCTCATCCATGAGAAACCGTTCCTTGTGGCTGGAAACAGCGGACAGGAGGCGGAAAAAACACGTGAACTCCTTGCGCTTTTCCAGATGGAAGGGCATATATTGGAAGGGGTAGGGAAGATGCAGGATATTTCACCATGCTATGCAATCCATGATGAGACCAGCCTGCGCAAAAACCTGCGCGCGCTGCGCGATGCACAGGGGGCGCGCATGGCGGAGGAGCTTTTGTTTGAAGATGCGGATATGCTTGTGAAATGCCCGGTCAAGATCCCGGTCAGCCAGTGCAGTGCCTGCGGGGCATGCGAGGCCGTCTGTCCGAGGGATGCCATCCGCATGGAACCGGATGCCTATGGCTTTTTGCACCCGGTGGTAGATGAGACGCTGTGCGATGAGTGCGGCTGGTGCAGCGACGCGTGCATCAAGCGGGGGCAGCGCCATCTGGTTCAGTTTGCGGACGAATCCTACCCGCGCTTTTACACCGCAAAGGGGAAGGAATCGCGTGCCGGTGCATATTCCGGCGTTTTCGGGCAGCTGGTCCGCTATCTGGTTAAGGAGCGGGATGCGGTTGTTTTTGGCAGTATTTTAAATGAGGAATTAAAGCCTGTCGTGGTCTGGACGCAGGATGTGCAGATGGCGGAGCGTTTTGCCGAAAAGCGCTATCTCATAAACGACACGAAGGCAGCCTTCCGCAAAGTGAAGGAATTCCTGGATGCGGACCGTTTTGTGCTGTACACGGGCAGTGCCTGTGAATGTGCGGGCCTGCGGGGGTATCTAAAACGTCATTACCCGAAGCTGTTTTTGTGTGAGCTGCTCTGCCATGAAACCATCTCAAACCGGACGTTTGGCCTGTATGCCGACATGCTGTCAAGGCGCAAAGATTCGAAACTTACGGATATCCGGTTCGGGGATTTTACGGCGGGAACGGGTGCGGGGCGTGCAGTGTTGTGCACACAATATGAAAACGGGGAGAGCGGGCGGTTAAACTACGGGAAAAGTAAATATATGCAGATGATTGAGCAGCAATTGCTTGTGAATGAGGCTTGTGCGAATTGTTCCTATCTTGGGAAAAAGCGGGTTGGGGATATCACGCTTGCCGATTTCCAGAAAAATATTCCGGATCTCCCAAAGGCGTGGCAGAATGTTTCCGTGGTGATTGTTGGCACGGCAAAGGGAGGCAGGGTACTAGAACAGCTTTCCGGTGTTGCGGCGGCTTCCGTGGAATTTGATTCCGTTTTGCGTTTCCTTTATAAGAAAACAGCGGCGATGCCAAATGAGCGCCCGGCGATGTTAAAGCTTTTGAAAGAGGGCGATTTGGGTGGTATATTGAAAAACGTTGCAAAAAAGTGACCCTTTTTTACAAAAAACGGTTGCGAATCACGGGAAGAGTGATTATAATTATAAGATATTATAGCGCTTTATTACTTTTGTGTTATGGAGGAAAGGGGTATCAGGATGAAAGAATTAAAAGACTATGTGAGGAGTATTCCGGACTTCCCGGAAAAAGGGATTATTTTCCGCGATGTGACAAGCGTGTTGCAGGATGCGGATGGCCTGCACCGTTCCATTGACGAGATGCAGGCCTGCCTTGCAGGGGTGGATTTTGATGTGGTGGTCGGTCCGGAATCCAGGGGTTTTATTTTCGGTGTCCCGGTAGCTTACAATTTAAGGAAACCATTTGTGCCGGTCCGCAAGAAAGGGAAGCTTCCGTGCGAGACGATTGAGGAGACATATGACCTTGAGTACGGCACGGCAACGGTTGAGATCCACAAGGATGCGATCCGGCCTGGGCAAAAGGTTGTGATCGTGGATGACCTGATTGCAACCGGCGGAACCACAAAGGCAATCATCCGCCTGATCGAGCGGCTGGGCGGCGAGGTCGTAAAAATCGTGTTTTTAATGGAACTTGCCGGGCTTTGTGGCAGGAAACAGCTTTCCGGCTACGAGGTGGACTCGGTGATATGTTATGAAGGGAAATAATCAGGGTCTGGCAAAAGGCTGGCAAACGTAAGCGTGGGTGGATCTGGAATGTTTGTGGGCGTGGGGGAACCAAACGCCAAATTTACATACGGAACTCAAAATTTAGGAGGCGGGTCATGGACGAGAAAAAAGGGAAAGAGTTGCAGGAAGAGAATATGGAGAAGGCAGCGCCCTTTG
>CAYMGZ010000117.1:0-7476 GCA_964390095.1 uncultured Lachnospiraceae bacterium
AAATAAAATATACACCTGCTAATATAGAAAAAGCTTTTACCAAACATCTAACAGAAAATATTGTGGAAGGTACCAATTTGCAGGTATTAAAATATAACAAATTAAAAAGAAATAACACAAGTGGTTATATTGGCGTAACATGGGACAAGGTTAGAAAGAAATGGAGAGCACAAATTAGATTTAAAAATAAAAATATATATCTAGGCAGATATACTAATATAGAAGATGCAATAAAAGCTAGAAAAGAAGCAGAGGAAAAATATTTTAAACCAATATTAGAAAGATACAATAAAGAGTAGATCAATTTAACAGATCTACTCTTTAAATTTCTAATATATTTTATTTTTGTAAATAAATTATAGCATAATTTTGCATTTTGTAAATATTTTCGACAAAAGTAGACAAAACTAGATAAAAAAAGACACTATATCTTTAAAATCTGGCCTACATATATTAAATCAGGGTTTAGTATATTATTTTTATTCTTTAAATAATCTACTGTTACACCATATTTTTGTGCTATTGCACTTAATGTATCTCCCGCTACTACCGTGTATCTTTTTTCTCCTATATTTCCATTTTCAGACAATTTTATTACTTGACCTATATAAATTAAATTTTTATTCTTAAGAGGCTATATAGCTCTGTCGGTATTTATTATATAACAGCTTATTTCATTACGAAATAAAATTACTTCTATATCTTTCCGATAAATAAGTTCTTATTTGATTAACACTTACAAATATATAAAGAGAATAAATCCGCACCAGAGTAGCATGGAGGTATTGATATGTATTTAACGGACAAAACGAAAGCTCTTTTGGAAAAAAGGCTTGGCAAGAATTTATCCGAAATTAGACAGATGGATCTTGATGAAGAAATTGCTTTTGTCGAGAAAAGAACCGGAAAGAAGTTAAACTTTTCCCGAAAAATCGATTCCAGAATGATGAGTAGAGGCAATCCTTTGCTTGCGCAAGGACGAATAACAACGAAAGAGCAGGAAGACAAATGGTTCAAGAAGCTGAAGTAAAAAAACGGATGTTACTCCCGCCCACATTAATCTTCATTTTGCTGAAATCACAGAACAATTTAGGATATATACCGAGACCATCCAACCACTCATTATTCACATCGAAGAATTAAAATCGGAATTTCCGTCTGAAATCTTAAATGAAGTAAGAGCCATGTATACACATCTTAGCCGGGCATTTCTAACCGATAGCGAAGAGGATGTGGTTTCTAATATCGAAAAGATAAAGCGGCATACAAAACGGGTGTTGCTCGATTGTTTTAAGAATAGCTGTATAATAATTATAGACCAAAGGAAACTCTTCTTTGAAAAATACAAAGGTATTGACCTTACGTACATTGATAAGGGAACTTTTCTAAAAAAAGAAAAGACTGCTTTCCGTGAATGTGTTGATGCCTTGAAAGAAGCTAAAAAGGCGGAAGGCTTAAATACTGATGATGATGCATTGTTTTTCTTATACCAAGACGCATACGCCAAGGGTTTGGTTTTAGATGAAATTATTAACAATGCTGAAGATGATGCGAATTTCTTGAAGCGAAAAGCTACAAAACGCGACATTCTTACTGCCGTTTTTGGAGTAACGGGTATCATCGGAACAATTATAACAATCATTGGTTTTATTTTAGGATAAATACATAATGTCAATTGATGAGGGGAGATTTTCTCCCCCCCTATTCTAAAATGTACATCAATTTCTGTCATTGTCTTTCATATTTTCAGACATTCCCCATAAGCGAATTCATCAACTCCGCCATCCCCTCGCTTCCTAAAAATGCCTGAAGCATATATGCCGCCATAAAAAGCGACAGCACCGAGACGATCAATGTCGCCCGCGCCCAGTTCTTGCGCGTTTTGCTCGCGGTATGCCCGAACGCCCAAATCAACAGCACCACAAAGTACGCAAACGCACCGATCATCGGAATCATCGGGAGCAGCAGGATGACAAGCCAGTGTAAAAAGCCCATCGAGGGTTCCGCCTCCGCCAGCCCTGCGGTGCCGTTTAAAATTCCTGCCAGCCCCGGATCCCCTGCGGGATAGTACCCGGAAGCGGATTCCCCGCCAAAGCGGGAATCCCTTTGGCCATCCATCCCCGCGCCGTAATGATTTGTCCACCCGGACGGCTGAGCGCCGGAATTTCCTGTCTGCCCCCCGGCATTACTGCCGTAATCCGCGCTGCCCTCCCGGCTCATATCGGTCGCCGTCCCACAGTATTCACAAAAATTTGCATCCTCATTGGCGATTACCCGCCCACATACTCTACATACCATAAATTTCCTCCGTGCTGCCCGTTCACGCAAAGCCCAACGCCATGGCATCCTACAATGCGAAAGGGGGCATCTTCACGCCCCTTTCGCATTTTTCGCATTCACCACAATAATCTTCTGCGGACATTTCTCCGCGCATTTCCCACAGTGTGTACATTTTGAATAATCAATATGTGCCAGGTTATTTTCTACGGATACCGCGCCGAATTCACAGGCTTTCACGCAGAGCATGCAGCCGATGCAGCCCGTCTCGCAAGCGTCCTTGACCTGCTTGCCTTTATCGTGCGAACTGCACGCCACACGCTGCACCGATGCCGCCGGAACCAGCTCGATCAGATTGTTCGGGCATTCCTTCACGCACGCGCCGCAAGCCACGCATTTTTCCTCATCCACGACCGCAATGCCGTTTACCACATGGATCGCATCAAATTTGCATGCCGCAACACAACTGCCATATCCCATGCAGCCATAGCTGCAAAGCTTCTCCCCGCGCCCCGGTAAAAGGGCGGCTTTCTTGCAGTCCGCAATCCCGTCGTAACGGTATTTGACCGTTGTCTTGTCACAGGTTCCGTGGCACTTCACAAACGCCACTTTCTTTTCCGCAGCCGCAGCGCTCTGCCCCATGATCTCGCCAATCTGTGCGTGGATGGCAGCACCTGCCACCGGGCAGGCATCCACCGCCGCCTCGCCCGCCGCAATCGCTTTTGCGAGGGCATCACAGCCCGCATAGCCACAGCCACCGCAGTTATTCCCTGGCAAAAGTCCGCGCACACTGCCCTCCCGCTCATCCACCTTCACCGCAAATGCCTTTGCCGCGATACCGAGCAGGATGCCAACAAGCAAACCGACAATCCCGACCACAAGGGCAGCCATCCCGACCGCCCCGATGCTAAATTCCAGAAATATCATCCCGCCACCTCCAATTAGAGTTCCGCATATCCCCTACCAATATCTTATTGTCCGGGAATATGTTGTTTAGAGTTTTGCATATCCCCTCTACAGTATCCCCGCAAAACCGCAGAAAGCGATTGCCATGAGCCCTGCCGTTACCAACACCATCGGGGAACCCTTAAACACCTCCGGTACATCATTGTACTCGATACGCTCCCGGATCCCTGCCATAATGATGATCGCGATCGTAAAGCCGACCGCCGTGCCAAAGCCGTTCCACATGCTTTTTAACACCCCGTAGCCCTCGTCCGTGTTTGTGATTGCCACACCGAGCACCGCGCAGTTTGTTGTGATGAGCGGAAGGTAGACACCAAGTGCGTTATAAAGCGACGGCATATATTTTTTCAGCACCATCTCAATAAACTGCACAAGCGCCGCGATCACTACGATAAATACAATCGTGCGCATATAAGTCAGGTTGATATGGCGGTTGCTCAAAATCCCGTTGTAGATTGCCGCGGTGATGCCGGAGGCGATCGTGATGACGAAAATAACCGCCCCGCCCATGCCCGCTGCCGTCTCCGTGCGCTTTGACACGCCGAGGAACGGGCAGAGCCCAAGGAACTGGCTTAACACGACATTGTTGACAAGCGCCGCGCCCACGAGCAATAAAATCATCTCTTTCATTTCGTCTCACCCTCCTTCTTTGCCGCATCCTGCGCAGTATTCCCTGCGGATGCTGTACCCTTCTGCGCTGCATTCCCCGCAGATGCCATACCTGCCCGCGCAGTTTCCTTCCCTGCGGGTGCTGCACCTACCGGAGCAGTTTCCTTCCCCGCCGGAATAGCCGCATTCCCTGCCGATGCCGTAGCCGCCTTCTTAGCAGCTGCTTCCTTCGCGGCCGCAGCCCTCTTTGCCGCGGCTTCTGCCGCCTCGCGCTCCCTCTTCTCGGCAAGCACGGCATGGTTTGCCGCGCACACCGCGCCGCTGCAGTTGCCGCAATCCCCGCCACATGCAATCGAACCTTCCGCCTGCGGCACATTCGTTGCAGACGGCATCTTAAACTTGTTCTGCAGGCAGGTCAGCGCCGCGAGCACGAAGAACGCACCCGGTGCGCGGACAAAGATTGCCATCGGCACATAGGCATCCGGCATGATATGAAGCCCGAAAATCGTGCCCGCACCCAAAAGTTCGCGGAAAATGCCGATCGCGGTAAGCCCCACCGTAAAGCCAAGCCCCATGCCGACACCGTCAAAGATGGACGGGAGAACCGGGTTCTTTGATGCGTAGGCTTCCGCACGCCCAAGGATGATACAATTCACCACAATGAGCGGGATATAAATGCCAAGTGATTCATTTAAGGATGGCAGATACGCTTCCAACAGCATCTGCACGATCGTGACGAACGACGCAACCACCACGATGAACGCAGGCATGCGCACCTTATCCGGGATCACCTTGCGCAGAAGGGCGATCAGCATATTTGACATTACCAGTACGACCGTTGTCGTCAGTCCCATGCCAAGGCCGTTCATCGCCGAGATTGTGACGGCGAGCGTCGGGCACATGCCGAGCATCAGCACAAACGTCGGGTTTTCCTTGACGATACCATTATAAATTCGTTCCGTGCACTTATTCATTTCCGGCACCTCCTATCCCCGATGCCGCCATATCCGCAGCAAAACAAAGCCCTGCGTTGACTGCGCCGGTCACGGCCTTTGTCGTGACGGTCGCGCCGCTGATCGCATCAATCTCATTGTCCGCTGACGCATCGGTTTTTACCCAGACAAGCTCGAAAGCGTTCTTGCCGATAAACTGTTCCTTGAATGCCGCCTCATTTGCTTTCATTCCGAAACCAGGCGTTTCATTCAACGTGACGAACGCGATGCCCGTGATCGCACCGTCCAGACGGTAGCCCATTGTCATTGTGATCGCACCGCCGTAGCCCTTCTTTGTCGTGACCGTCATCACATAGCCAAGCGTTTTGCCGGACGCGTCAAACGCCAGCCCCGCCTCGTCAACCGTGATGCTCTCGAAGCCGTTGTCCTTTAAAAGCGCCGCTGCCGACGCGACTTTTTCCGCCACCGCCGCATCATCCGTCACGATCGATGCCGCTTCCGGGTATACCTCGCGGTACGCCGCTTCCTTTGCCGCCGCCTTCTGCTCCGCGATCCGGTCCTTCGTCATCTCATTGACAAAACCAAGCAGCACCGCCGCCACCAGCGTAATCAGGCAGAGCGCAAGCGCGTCTTTTATGATGGAAGCACTGTTTTTCTTATTTTCTGACATATTGCTTCCCTCCCTTCCCAAATGCGCGCGGCATCGTGAGCTTCTCGATCAGCGGTACCAGGAGGTTGCAGAAAATGATCGCATAGGACACGCCCTCGGCGCTTCCGCCAAAGATGCGGAATATCCCGGTCAGGATACCGAGACAAATGCCGAATACGATGCGCCCTGCCGGGGTGACCGGGCTCGTCACATAGTCCGTCGCCATGAAAAATGCCCCGAGCATCAAGCCGCCGCCGCACAGCTGCTTTGCAAGGTATGTAAGGTCGAACCCCTTCCCGCCAAACAGCAGGATGAATACCGCAAAACTGCCGAGGTAGGCGAGCGGGATGCGCAGTGAAATCACCCTGCGGAACACCAGGTACGCCCCGCCAAGCAACAGCAAAAACGCACTTGTCTCGCCGATCACGCCGCCCGTAAAACCAAAAAACATATCGAAAAGCGAGGTTTCCCCCACACCTTCTTTTAATACCGCAAGCGGTGTCGCAGAAGAGACCCCGTCCACCGACGCAATCCCGTTCATAAAAATACCGCTGCCCTTTTCCACGGAGAAAGATGCCATCTGGCTGGCAAAGCAGATCAAAAGGAAACACCGCGCCGCAAGCGCCGGGTTCATAAAATTCTGGCCAAGGCCGCCATAGAGCTCCTTCACCACAATAATTGCAAACGCGCTGCCAAGCACCGGCATCCAAAGCGGGATGCTTGCCGGCATATTCATACCGATCAAAAGCCCCGTCACAACCGCGCTGCATTCGTAAGGCCCTTTCTTGCGCTTGGAGAACTTATAAAACAGGTATTCCGAGACTACGCAGGATGTCACGCTCACCAAAAGCACCAAAAGCGCCCGGAACCCGAACTGCACGATCCCAAACAAACACGCCGGGCAAAGCGCGACCACCACATCCCGCATGATGTCCGCCGTTGTCACACTGCTTCTGACATGGGGAGAAGCAGACACATGGTATAAACTTTTCATCACAAACCTCATTTCCGCGCAGAAACATGCGCATCTATTCCATCTTTGATTTTATCTTCCATTTCATCTTTGACCATCTCTGACCGTCTCCGGTTTCATCCCCGCAGGGCGGGCCGCCCCTTCTCAGGCTTTCTTCCTCCGCGCGTCCAGCACACTCTTGCGCGCCTGCTTAAATGCCTGCGTCAGGCGCAGCTTTGCCGGGCAGACAAGGGTGCATGAACCGCACTCGCAGCATTCCATGCCGTTCAGCTTTTCAAACGCCTCGTAATCCGAGCGCATCGCCACCGGGTAAAGTTTTTGCGGCACGATCCCCTCCGGGCAGGCATTCACGCAGCGCCCGCAGTGGATGCACGCGCCCGGCGTGAATTCCGCCACCTCGTCCTTTTTTAACGCCAAAAGGGCCGAGGAAGTCTTCGTCACCGGGATGTCAAGCGAAAAAAGCGCCTGCCCCATCATCGGCCCGCCGGAAATGATTTTCTCCGGCTCCTCCGTAAAACCGCCCGCCGCATCCACAAGCTCCGCGTAGCATGTCCCCGTGCGCACCACGAAATTGCGCGGGTCTTTGATGGCATCCCCCGTCACCGTAACAATGCGGCGGATGAGCGGCGTGCTCTCCGCGACCGCCAGATACACCGAGATCACACTGTCCACATTGTTCACGATGCAGCCCGCGTCCGCCGGGAGCATCGAGGAATTGATCTGCCTGCCCGTCACCGCATAGATCAGCATGCGCTCCGCCCCCTGCGGGTATTTGGTCCTAAGCGGCTGCACGGTGATGCGCTCTTCGTTTTGGGTCAGTTCCGTAAGCTTTTTGATCGCCTCCGGCTTGTTGTCCTCCACCGCGATCACGCCCTTTGCATGCCCAAACAAACGCAGGATCACCTTAAGCCCCCCGACAAGGCGCTCCGGCTCCTCCAGCATCATCCGGTAATCCGAAGTCAGGTATGGCTCACACTCGGAGCCATTGACAATCACATAGTCAATCTCGTCCTCATTCTTCGGGGTCAGTTTCACATGGGTCGGGAAAC
>CAYMGZ010000117.1:7486-8052 GCA_964390095.1 uncultured Lachnospiraceae bacterium
ATAGTTCCGGATATCCTCCTTGGAAAGCTTTGACACATCCCTCTTCTTCCCAAAATCCGGAATTGTCTCGTAAACCCCATCGTTTTCCACCACCACGGATTCCACCATCGCACCGTTGACCATCCGGCGGGGCTCGATGGACTTCACCGTGCCGGACACGGAGCTGATGACGCAGGCGGAAACATAGCCCCCTGCCTCCGCAAGCTTCTGCCCGACGAGCACATGCTGCCCCTTTTCCACGATGACCTTCGCCGGGGCACCGATATGCTGCGACACCGGGTAGACCAGTTCCCCCTTCGGGAGCAGCACGGTGGTCGGTTTGTCCATCGATAGCTCCTTCCCCTCAAACGGATGGCTCCCACCGCGAAAAGTACCTGCTGCCATAACAAAAATCCTCCTATTTGAAGTTCCGCATATGCCCTTCCAGTCCCAGAACTTTGCTTCCGGGCACTGTACGGGCATATGCTGTTTTGAAGTTCCGTATGTTCCCTCCCTATGCCACCGCATTTGCTGTCCGCATCCGGCGGCGCAGGGAGGGCATCTTTTATAGAGTATACCACATCCTC
>CAYMGZ010000118.1:0-6859 GCA_964390095.1 uncultured Lachnospiraceae bacterium
CGTTGTAAACAAGTAATCACGTAAAACCGTGGTCAGGCTGCTTTGGAGGGCGACCCCAAGGCAGCCTTTTCTTTCACATAGTTACAGCATATCCACGGACAGTGCCAGAAGCAGATTTTAGAGAGCGAGGATATGCGGAACTTAAAATAGGTACAAAGATATGAGACTGGATAAATTTTTAAAGGTTTCCCGCCTGATCAAGCGCAGGACCGTTGCGAACGACGCGTGCGATGCGGGGCGGGTCATGATCAATGACAAGCCTGCGAAGGCCTCAGCCAACGTCAAAGTTGGCGACATCATCGAAATCGGGTTTGGGGGGAAGGCCGTGCGTGTCGAGGTCCTGGACGTGGCGGAGACGACCCGGAAGGAAGACGCGAAAGAGCTGTTCCGCTATCTGTGATGTAAAAAGAATCCTTGTGTAAACAAAGGGTTCTTTTTTTGCACCGCCCCGCATATGGATAAATGAGGAAACATGCGGGAGGGGTTATGCGATGGCAGGGGAGGAGAAAAAAGACCGGGGGCATACATTTTACATGCAGGACAGGAAAGAAGTGCATGTGAGCGGTGTGCAGGATGTACGGTCGTTTGACGAGCAGGAAATTATCCTGGATACGGAAATGGGAGTCCTGATCATCCGGGGAGGCGGCCTGCATATGGGGCGGCTGACACTGGAGAAGGGCGAGATTGATATTGACGGCAGGGTGGACAGCTTTGTGTACACCGACAAAAAAGGGCGCGGCAAAAACGGGGAATCCTTTCTTGCCAGGCTTCTGCGCTAGTGTGGGGGAGGGGAAGCCGTGAACGACGCTGTGGTTTCTGAACTGGAATTGTTAATATTTTCCTTTCTCTCCGGCATAATCTGCTTTTTTGGTTACGACCTCCTGCTTGTGCAAAGGATTTTTTTCCGGCGTTCGCTGATACTGGAAAAAATCGAAGACATCCTGTATTGGCTGGCTGCCTCGGTTTTTGTATTTTCCGTGATTTACAAAAAAAACAGCGGTGTGATACGGAGTTATTCGGTTGTGGGGATGCTTGCGGGGATGCTTCTCTACCGGGCGGTTGTGGGGGGGAGGATGACGAAGGCGGCTGCGCGCAAGTCGGGCCAGGTCAGAAAATGGTTCCGGGATAAGATGGAACCGTTGAAAAAAAAGAAAATAGAATTGAAAAATAAGCGCAAACAGAGTAAAATAAAAAGAAAGGAGCAAAAGCTTTACCAGAAACAGAAAAAGAGCGAAGAGAAGGAAAAGCGGAAAGCAAGGAAGAAGAAAGGACAGCCGTCATGAAAAGAGGGGAGAAAAAAGCAACGGGACTCGGGTTGCTGGTTGTGTTGACATGTATCCTTTGCGGGGTATTATTGTATGCCTCGGCAGGGCTGAAAAAAGAGCGGGATGAAAAACTTGCGGCAAAGGCGGAGCTTGAGCGGCAGATTGCCGAGCAGGAACTACTCTCGAAGAAGCTTGATGCGAAAAAGGATTATACCGGAACGAGAAAATTCATTGAGGAGATGGCAAGAAAAGTTTTAGGCCTGGTCTACCCGGGGGAGACGGTTTTTGAGGAAAAAGGGGAGAAAGACTAGGGCGTGGAAGGCGGGGTTCTGTTTTACGGCCGCCCTTTTTAGGGAAGGTTCGCATGATGCCTGGCAGGAAGAGGTAAGGGGGCTTATCTCTTCTTTTTTGTGCGCAGGGGTTCGGAAGGATTTTAAAGAACTTCAATTCGAGTTTTGATAAGAGATACCATATGAAATTGTCAACCGATTTTTGGGATGCAGTTCCAGTTTTTGACAAAAAAATCTTTTCCGGGCGGCTATAATCCTGACTAGAACGAAAACGGCAGGGGAAGCGGGCAGCGCTTCCCGTAAATGCCTTGTTCATGCCAAAATCATGGAAGAGTCAGGAGATGTAGGGAGCTATGAGACGGGATCATGTGGTTGAATGGAAAATGCAGAAAGAAGTAAAACGGAGGCTTTCCGGGATCGCGGGTGCCTTTGAGAGGCTGTCGGGCAGTATCAGCGGCTTTGCCGCGCCGTGGACAGGCATGGAGCAGGATCAGTTAGAACAAATGTTTGATGAGATATCAATGCCAATCTGCGGCAGGTGCAGGGAGTGTGACCGCTGTTGGGGGCGGGAGAAGGAAAAAAGCTGTGTGGAGACAAAACGCCTTTTAAATACCATACAGGAGACCGGGGGGATGCCGGAGAATGGAACCACGGAATATCTTTTGTACTGCACAAAGAGGGAGGAACTCGCCGGGGCCTTGCAGCGCGGGCTGCAGCAGCTGCGCCAGGGTATTGTATGGCGCAACCGCATCAACGAAAGCCGCGAGGCGGTCGCAGACCAACTCACGGAGATGGCGCGGATTGTCGGGGAATTTGCCGGGAATTTGGAGCAGGAGGGAAATAAAGTCTGGGAGCTGCCGCGCAGTGTCTATACAAGGCTCTGGCTCAAGCAGATCTGCGCGAAAAAAATGCTTTTGATGGAGCGCGGCGACGGCAGCGTGGAGCTGCACCTGTCGGCAAGGTGCCGCAGGGGGCGCTGCATGACAACGCGCGAGGCGGCGATGATTTTAAGTTACATCATCGGGGAACGGCTTGTGCCGGGGGAAACCTCGCGCCATGTGATTGGCAGGGAATATTCGGACTATGTGTTCCGGGAGGATGCCAATTTCCAGGTAATGACCGGGGTGGCTCGCGCGGCAAGGGCGGACAGCAGGGTTTCGGGGGATAATTTCTCGTTCCTGTACCCGGAGGGCGGGGAGGTCATCATGCTGCTCTCCGACGGCATGGGCAGTGGGGAGTCCGCCTGCCGGGAGAGTGAGCGGGTCATTGAGCTGTTAGAGCAGTTCTTGGAAGCCGGGTTTAAGGAGGAGGCGGCCATGCGGCTGATCAATTCCATGCTTGTGCTGCGCACGGAAAACACGATGTTCTCAACAATGGACATTACCGTGCTCCATCTGGCAACGGGGATGTGTGATTTTATGAAGGCAGGGGCGGCGGCAACCTTTATTCTGCGCGGCGACTGGATGGAGAGCATCTCCTCAACAACGCTCCCCGCAGGGATGCTCTCCTGCATTTCCTACGACACGAAACAGAAGAAGCTGTACGAGGGGGATTATGTGATCATGGTGTCGGACGGGATCGCGGAAAGTGACGGGGGGCATTTTATCGCGGAGGCACTGCGCAAAGCGGAAAGTGAGGGTCCGCAGCAGATTGCAAATGCCATTTTGGAGGCCGCGATGCAGCGGGAAGATTACTGCCCGAAGGATGATATGACCGTGCTTGTCGCAGGGTTGTTCCGGCGGTGCGGGAATTAATGTTTGGTCTTATCTGGCCTGTGCTATTTCGCGCCGAAAAAAGAAGATGCTTGCCAGAAAAGGAAGCTTGATGTAGAATAATGGTATCGTTGGCAGTAGAAAAGGGTATGGTGTTACGCGGCTCTTGTTTTCATGCCTGCAGAAAAAAAGAAATGGGAATATTTGGAAAATGAAAGCGGAGTCCTATGGTTTTTACAAAAAAATAGAGCGTTATGCCATGCAAAATGCCATGCTGGAACAGGGGGATGGCATCGTGGCAGGGGTTTCCGGCGGTGCGGATTCCATGTGCCTGTTATATATCCTGCACGCTTTGGGGAAAACGTATGGCCTGCGGCTGGTAGCCGTGCATGTGCACCACGGGATCCGGGGGGCCAGGGCAGATGCGGATGAGGCGTTTGTGCGCGGGGAATGTGCGCGGCTGGGGATCTTGTTTGAAGCAGTCCACGCGGACATCCCGGCGCTTGCCACAAAATGGGGCTGCCCGCAGGAGGAGGCGGGGCGCAGGGTGCGCTATGAAGCCTTCCGTAAGGCCTGCGCCGTGCATGCCTGCCAAAAGATTGCGGTTGCGCACAATGAAAATGACAATGCGGAGACATTTTTGTTTCAGGCACTGCGTGGCAGCGGGCTCTGGGGGCTTGCAGGGATCGCGCCGTGCCGTGCGGAAGGGGGATTTACGGTGATCCGCCCCCTGCTCTGTGCCAGCCGGGCGCAGATTGAGGCATATCTGGGTGCGGAGGGGATCCGTTACCGGACCGATGAAACAAATGTCACGTCAGATTACGCGCGCAACCGCATCCGCCATGAGCTGCTCCCTTTGGCGGAGCGTGCCGTCAATGCGGGGGCAGTCCCCCATCTGGCAAAGGCGGCAGAAGGGATGCACGAGCTGGCCGGCTTTGTGCAGGAACAGGTCTTTCAAGGATACCGGAAGGTGGCGCGGGAAGGGGATGGGATGCCGGGCCATGGGGAGGAATGGGAGCCGGATTCTTGCCCGGGGGAAGTATGGCTGGATATTCCTGCATGGGAAGCGCTCCCTGCCTTTTTGCAGAAGGAAGTCATATTATATGCAATCGGCCGTGCGGCCGGTGGCCGCCGTGATATCGGCAGGGTACATGTGCAGGCGGTTGCCGGGCTGATGGGTGCTGCGGTGGGGAAGCGCGTGCAGCTGCCCTGCGGGCTTTTGGCCAGCCGCATGTATGGCGCGGTATGGATTGCACCGGCACGGCTTTCTGTTTCCCTGCTGCCTGCGGATGCCATGCCATCCCTTGGCGCGGCGCAGGGAACATACCCGCAGCTTGCATCAAAGGGCAGCACCGAGATTACTTCCTTCCCTTCCAAATTTTCCCTTGGCATGTACGAGTTGTCCTTAAGCTTGCTGCCCCATGGGCAGGAATATGGCATTCATGGGCAGGAAATTAAAAAAAATTCATTAAATCAAAAAAATTGCTATACGAAATGCTTTGATTATGGTAAAATAAGGAATACTCTTGTCCTGCGCACAAGACAGGCAGGGGATTATGTGGTGATCAACCAGGATGGCAGTAAAAAAACACTAAAGTCGCTCCTGACGGACAAAAAGGTGCCGGTGGGGTACCGGGAGAGGCTGCCGCTGCTTGCCGCGGGCAGCACGGTCCTCTGGGTGGTCGGTGTGCGTAGCGGGGAGGGATTGCATGTGGCACAGAATACAAAACAGGTTCTCGTGGCAGAATTAAGAAGAAAGGACAAGAATTGCGATGGCAGAGAAGGTTAGCGTAATGATTCCGGAGGAAGAGGTGGCAAAAAGGATTGCAGAGCTGGCAGCCACCATCAGTGCAGCTTACGAGGGGAAATACCTCCACTTGATCTGTGTGTTAAAGGGAGGGGTGTTTTTTATGACGGAACTCTCAAAACATTTGACCGTTCCGTGCTCCCTTGACTTCATGTCCGTGTCAAGTTATGGCAATGCGACAAAAAGCAGCGGGAAAATTGAGATTTTGAAGGATCTCGACGAGCCGATCAAGGGCAGGGAGGTCCTTGTTGTCGAGGATATCATTGATTCCGGGCGCACCCTGGCCCACCTGTTTGAAATGCTTAAGGAACGTGCCCCAAAGAGCTTAAAACTCTGCACATTGCTCGATAAGCCGGAGTGCAGGGTGGCGGACATACATGTGGATTATACCGGTTTTCAGGTGCCGGATGTGTTTGTGGTGGGCTACGGGCTGGATTACCAGCAGAAATACCGCAATCTTCCATTCATCGGAGTGGTTGAATTATAGATTGGAGAGGAGAAAGAAACGTGAACAAGGTTTTAAAGGGCTACGGATTTTATCTGTTCCTGCTTCTTTTACTGTTGGTTGCCATATGGTTTTCAAACGGCTTAAAAGGCAATACATCCGGGTACGGTTATCAGGGCTTTATGGCGGATCTGACAGCCGGGCAGGTGCAGCGGGTGGATGTCTACCCGAATGAGGAAGTGCCGACCGGGCAGGTGCGTGTGACGCTGAAAAATGGCGACGTAAAGATGTTTGACGCGACGGACGTGACAAAGATCGAGGAAGAGGGCTATACAGCGAACGTAAGTACAATTGTGCATGAGATTGACAAACCGAGCATCCTTTGGCAGATTCTGCCGTATATCTTTGGGGTCATCCTGATCATCTTCCTGTTTTCCATGATGATGAATGTCATGAACGGCGGGGGCGGCGGGAATAACTCCAAGATGATGAATTTTGGCAAGAGCCGTGCGCGCAGGACGGACAGTGAAAAGACTACCTTTAAGAATGTGGCGGGGCTTGCCGAGGAAAAAGAGGAACTGTCCGAGGTTGTCGATTTCCTGAAAAACCCGAAGAAATATGTAAAGCTTGGCGCGCGCATCCCGAAGGGGATTTTGCTCGAAGGCCCTCCGGGAACCGGTAAGACATTGCTTGCAAGGGCGGTCGCAGGGGAGGCGGGCGTTCCGTTCTTTTCCATCTCCGGTTCGGATTTCGTGGAGATGTTTGTCGGTGTCGGTGCCTCCCGCGTGCGTGACCTTTTCGCGGATGCGAAGAAGGATGCGCCGTGCATTGTCTTCATCGATGAGATTGACGCGGTGGCAAGGCGGCGCGGCACCGGTATGGGCGGCGGCCATGACGAGCGGGAACAGACGTTAAACCAGATGTTAGTCGAGATGGATGGATTCGGGAGCAACGAGGGCATCATCGTGTTAGCGGCAACGAACCGCGTCGATATCCTCGACCCGGCAATCCTGCGCCCGGGGCGCTTTGACCGCAAGGTATTGGTCGGGAGGCCGGACGTGCGCGGGCGCGAGGAAATCCTGGAGGTGCACGCGAAAAACAAGCCGCTCGGCGACGATGTGGACCTAAAGCAGGTCGCACAGACAACGGCGGGCTTTACGGGCGCAGACCTCGAAAATTTGTTGAACGAGGCCGCAATCAACGCGGCGCGGGAAGGGCATGAGTTCATCCGCGGGGAGGATGTGAAGAAATCCTTTATCAAGGTTGGCATCGGCAAGGAGAAGAAGAGCCGCGTGATCTCGGAAAAAGAGAAGAAGATCACGGCGTACCATGAGGCGGGG
>CAYMGZ010000118.1:6869-8018 GCA_964390095.1 uncultured Lachnospiraceae bacterium
GTTCCACCTGCTCCCGGATGTCGGCCCTGTCTATACCGTATCCATCATCCCGACCGGAAATGGCGCGGCAGGCTACACGATGCCGCTGCCGGAGAAAGATGAGATGTTTGGCACAAAGGGCAAGATGCTGCAGGATATCATTGTCGGGCTTGGCGGGCGCATTGCGGAGCAGTTGATCTTTGACGATGTGACAACCGGGGCATCGCAGGATATCAAGAGCGTGACGGCCACGGCGCGCAGTATGGTGACGCGCTACGGTTTTTCCGATAACATCGGCATGGTGAACTATGAGAACGACGACAATGAAGTGTTCATCGGGCGCGACCTTGCCCAGACGCGCAGTTACAGTGAGGCCGTGGCGGCAAAGATCGACGAGGAAGTGCGCACGATCATTGATGAGTGCTATGCGAAGGCAAAGAAAATCCTTGTGGAGCACATGGATGTCATGCACCGGTGTGCGGCACTTTTGATCGAGAAGGAGCGTATCACCCGCGAAGAATTTGAGGCTCTTTTTGACGGCAGGGAAGCGGAAGGGCCAAACGGGGAGAATGCCTAAAGGGTTTTCCATATTTTTTGCATACAAGGCCGGAGAAAACCGGCGGGTTCAATAACCCAACGGTTTTCCTGTGCTTTTTTGTATAAAACCCTGTCAGGAAAAGCAGGAATTGCAAAAAAGCCCTGTCAAAATGACGAAAAAGCGGAATAAATTTATATGATGTTTGTGAACACTTTTTCTTTTCCCCGTGCTATAATAACAACCGTAAACCCCAATACATTATATAGTTTTTGCTACACCCCATAAGTAACAAAAATACCTTCTCCGAAAAAGGACAGTGACCGTAAGCTGTCCTTTTTTACTGTCCGGACAGCGGAAAGACAAAAAAATCCCATTTTTTTGTAGTTTTGTATATTGTAATTGCGACGATGGTATTATACAATAAGAACACATGCTATTATTGAATTTGCAGGCAGGAGTAAAGGGATGGAAAACGGAAACAATATATATGAGACTTATAGAGAGAGTATGCCGTTTAATAAGGCAGCAGTATTTTCGGATGGGACGGAGTTTTACCGCAACCCGCCGGAGCCGATGCCCTACGAATCCGTAAAAATCCGCATCCGTGTTGCGCATCAAAAGATCACAGGGAT
>CAYMGZ010000119.1:0-8011 GCA_964390095.1 uncultured Lachnospiraceae bacterium
AGCAAAGCATCCTGCCTGCGTTACTCTGCCGCTTCAAAAAGCAGCACTTTGATGTTGTCAAAACCACAGCGTTGTGCATTTTCGTAAATTTTCGAAAGCTTGTACTCCGAAATATCCCTTGCGCTTACGGTTCCCGCCCCCCCACCGTTTTCTTTTGGGCCTATTTCCTTTTCCCGCACACAAAGCACATCCGCTGCCTGCAAAGCCTTCCCGCCCGGTGCCGCACAGCAGTCAATCACATAATCCCCGGCGGCAACATCCGCGCACAGGACCGGCAGCATGGAACTTTCATCCTGCACCGTGAAATCCCCCTGATAAAAACCCGGCAGCCCCTGCACCGAATCGATGCCTGACAGGTGCAGGGCACCTGGCACAAGCCCCTCCTGCACCGAAACACCTGCCTTGAGGAGCCGTTCCCTGCATTCTTCTACGCTGCACTTTGACTGGTTGACACGTATGGTAAGTCCCCCCGGCTCCAAAAAAGAGGCAAAGATTTTTTCGGCGCGCTCCCTCCCATACCATGATATAAAGGCGGCAACCAACCATTCCGGCATGGAATATGTTAATGACAGCGCCCTTTCCTCTGGCATTGCGGCAAATGCCAAAGGAAGGGAGATCGGATTTCGCACGGCATTGCGCAGCACGCCGTTCACATAGCCGGACAACCCCGAAAACCCCCGCTTTTTTGCAAGCTTCACAGCCTCGTTACAGACGGCGGATGGCGGTACATCCATGTAGTAAAGTTGGTAAAACCCCATCCGCAGGATCCCGCGGACCAAGGGCTTGAGCTTTTCCGTCTTCGTCTTTGAATACTGGCCAACCAAATAATCAAGCGTCAGCATACGTTCCAATGTCCCGGAAAACAGCCGTTTGGCAAATGCCCGCTCCTTTTTTTCCATGTCCGGGTATTTTGCAAGTTCCCCCGCCGCCACCGTATGCGACGGCTTCTTTTCTTCCGTCACTGCAAGCAGCATGTCAAGCGCCACAGCCCTCGCCTGCATCAGTCATCTCTCCTTCCGCCAAACAAAAGGACCAGGCGCAGAAGCTGTAAGATCGATGCCGCGGCCGCCGCCACGTAGGTAAGTGCCGCCGCCGAGAGCACCTTCCTCGTGCTTTTCACCTCATCGCCGTAAAGGATCCCCATATCGGAAAGGGCACGCACGGCACGCCTTGACGCATCCAATTCGACCGGGAGCGTCACGAGCTGGAAAAGTACGGAGAGGGAGAAAAGCAGGATACCCGCTGTGATAAAGAAGCTAGAACTGCGCGAGCCGATCAGCAGCCCGACAAGAATCAATGGCCAGGAAAGGCTAGCGCCGATGTTGGCAGCCGGAACGATCGCCGTGCGCAATTTCAGCGGAAGATACGCCCGCGCATGTTGGATCGCGTGCCCACACTCATGTGCCGCCACACCGACCGCCGCAACCGAAGTATTGCCATACACCGCCTCCGAAAGCCGCAGCACCTTGTTCCCCGGGTCGTAATGGTCCGTCAGGCTTCCCTCCACCTGCTCAACCGACACATCATAAATGCCATTCGCATGCAGGATCCGCTCTGCGGCAGCCGCCCCACTTAACCCGGAGAGGCTCCGCACTTCCTGGTATTTCGCGTAGGTCCTTTTTACCTTGGCGGAAGCCGCAAGGCTTAGTACCATTCCGATCAATACCAAAAGATAAGTCCAATCCCAATACATATATTCATTCCTCCTATTGTTTGATTGAAATTTTGCATACGCATATGCTGTTTTACTGGAATAAGAATATTTTACCAAGGAAATGCGTAAATTCTTTTACATTCTCATTAAAATTTTCTTAAAACTGCGAAAAAACATCTGCCTGCCCGTCTCACCCAAGGCGCATCCCCGGTTTCAACGGATATCCCCGCAAAAATTCCCCTGCTGCCATCCTCCTCTTGCCCTCAAGCTGCAATTCCTTTACCACAAGGCCGCCTTCCCCGGTCAGGACCGTAAAGGAATCCGGCAAAACATCGATTACCGTGCCACAGCAATAGGCAAGTTCCTTCATTTTCTGCTGCTCCTTCGCCGACAGTGCCATGACCCCACAGCGGAAAAATTTTAGATTTTTTCCGTCAAACACCGTGTACGTGCCAGGCCATGGGTCAAATGCCCGCACCCTGCGCTCTAAGACCTGCGCCGTCTGCGAAAAATCGAGCCGCCCCATCTCTTTTTTTAACATCCCAACATAGCTCGCCTGCGACTCGTCCTGCGGGACCCGCACCGCCGTGCCATCCGCAATCTGGCCGATGGCGCGGCGCAGTGCCACGCAGCCCGCGGCGGCAAGCTTGTCATGCAGGCTGCCGCCCGTCTCATCCGGCGCAAGTGCGACCACCTCACGCGTTAAGATGTCCCCGGTATCGATCCCCTGCGCCATGTACTGGATCGTCACGCCCGTCGTAGCCTCCCCGTTTAAGACCGCATACTGGATCGGTGACGCGCCACGGTATTTTGGCAGCAGGGAGGCATGCACATTGAGGCATCCATATTTTGGAAGGTCCAGCAGCCGTTTTGGCAGGATCTGCCCAAATGCCGCCACAACGACAAGGTCCGGCGCAAGCGCCTCCATGCAGGAAAGAAACCCGTCCTCTTTCACCTTCTCCGGCTGGTATACCACAAGATTGTGTGCAAGCGCCACACGCTTGACTTCAGAGCAGGCAATCCCGTGCCCCCTGCCTTTTGGCCGGTCGGGCTGTGTCACGACCGCTATGACCTCATCCCCCGCCGCAAGCATGCTCTCTAAAATCACCGCCGCAATTTCCGGGGTTCCCATGTAAACAATCCTCATACATCCAATCCCCCTTATGCATCCGCCTTTGTGTCATGCAGTCCACCCTCGACCTTCTCGACGTAAAGTATGCCAAAAAGATGGTCAATTTCATGGCATATCGCGCGCGCCAGAAGTTCCGTGCCGACCAGTTCCACCGGCTGCATATCGCGGTTTTTTGCCCGCACCTTCACATAATTCGGGCGCGTCACCTGCCCTGCCTTCCCCGGCACGCTAAGGCAGCCCTCATCCCCCGTCTGTTCCCCGGAAGCCTCCACGATCTCCGGGTTAATTAACACAATCGGCTGGTTTCCTTCCTCCGACACATCAATCACGACCAGCTGCTTTAAAATTCCGACCTGCGGTGCCGCCAGCCCCACGCCCTGCGCATCATACATGGTCTCCAGCATGTCGTCGATCAAGGTTGAGATGCGCGGTGTCATCTCCGTGATCTCCTTTGACTGTTTTGTTAGGATACTATCCCCGATTTTCCTGATTTTACGAATTGCCATCTTCCTCCTCATTTCTGCGCGGTTTTCTGTGTTTTTCAGGCCTGCGGATACCACGCGAACCAAAACCTGCCTCTTGGGAACCACATCCCTTTGCGTTTTCCCACCACATCCATCAATACCCGCTTAACGGGTCGAAATCGAACTGGACGCTCGTATTTTTAAATTGCCCCGAATATAATATATAACCTTCCAGAAAATTTTTCAAGGCTACAAGCAAAGAATAATCGGATTCTTTGAAATAAACCATCCTCCGGTATAAATCATTTGCCTTTGCAAGCGAGGCGGGCGCAGGCCCCACAACCGTTATTTTTAAGGAATTTTCCAAAATAAAATGCCCCGCCGCACCAGAGATAAGCCCTGCCGCCGCATCCGCCCGCTCCTCCTTCGCCGAGAGCACAAGCACCGCAAGCACATGGGAGACCGGAGGGTACAAAAACGCTCTGCGATAAGCCATCTCCTTTCCGAAAAAGCCCTCGTAATCCCCCGCCGCCGCCGCTTTTACCGCATAATGGTCCGGCTGGTAGGTCTGGATGACGACCTCCCCGGGGAGGTTTCCCCGCCCCGCGCGCCCCGCCGCCTGCGCCAGGAGCGAAAACGTGCGCTCCGCCGCCTGGTAATCGCCGGAATTTAATGATAAGTCGGCGGCCAGTATCCCGACCAGGGTCACATTCGGGAAATCATGCCCCTTCACGATCATCTGCGTGCCGACCAGTATATCCGCCTGCCCGCCGGAAAATGCCGACAGGATCTTTTCGTAACTTTCCTTCTTTTTCGTCGTGTCCGCGTCCATGCGCAGCACCCGCGCGCCGGGGAAAAGCTTTTTTACGCCCTCCTCGATCTTTTGTGTGCCCGTGCCGAACCCCGCGATATATTTCGACCCGCACACCGGGCAGGTGGACGGTTTTTTCTGCCGTTCCCCGCAATAATGGCACACCAGCATCCCATCCCCATGCTCCGTCATCGAGATGTCACAGTGCGGGCATTTCATCACATGCCCGCAGGAACGGCAGGAAACAAAACCTGCGTAACCTCGGCGGTTTAAAAAAAGCATTGCCTGCTGCCCGCCTGCAAGCCGTTCCCCCATCTTTTCCTGCAAGGCACGGGAAAAAATCGTCCGGTTCCCCGCCGTTAGTTCCTCCCGCAAATCAACCACCGTCACCGCAGGCATCCGCGCACCCGGAACCGCCCGCCCCTTTAGCGTGAACAGGGTATATTCCCCCCTCCTTGCAAGCTCGTAAGCCTTGAGCGACGGGGTTGCGGAGCCAAGGACCACCGATGCCCCACAAAGCCTTGCCCGCTCGATTGCCACCTCGCGCGCATGGTATTTTGGGGGCATCTCGCTCTTATAGCTCCCCTCATGCTCCTCGTCAAGGATGATCAGCCCCAGCCTTGGAAACGGCGTGAACAGCGCGGACCTTGGGCCGATCATAATGTCGATCTCCCCGTTTTTCGCCCTCAGGCTCTGGTCGTAGCGCTCCCCTGCCGACATGCGCGAATGGAGGATCGAAACCCGCCTGCCAAAACGCTTATAAAAGCGTAATAATGTCTGGTAAGTCAAGGCAATCTCCGGGATCAGCATGATGGCCTGCCGCCCGGTGCGCACCACCTCCTCGATCACGGACAGATAAACCTCCGTCTTCCCGCTTCCCGTCACACCATGGATCAGGTAGGTTTTATGGATCCCCGCCAGAAAATCCGCCGTAATCCGGTCACGGATATGGCGCTGGCCTTCGTTGAGTGATGAAAGGCCGGCTGGCACGGCTTCCTGCCCCCTGCCACCGCCCGCAAGCTTTAACATGCCCGCAAGCGGGTCACGGTAGCTCTCCTGCTCCCGCACCTTGACGATCCCTTCCCGCGCAAGCGCCTGCACCGTCGCGGGGGAGACCCCAAGTTCTTTTGTCACCGTCTCGAAAGAAAGCTCCTTCCCGCGCATAAGCTCACGCAGCAGCCGCTCCTTCGCCACATATTTGCGCCGCACGGCAAGCGCGAGCGCATCCCCCGCCACATCCGCGCCCGCCACAAGCACCACGGTCTTTTTTATGACCCGGCGCACCGTTTGCTTCACCGGGAGCACCGTGCGCAGTGCGTCGTTCATCGTCGCACCGAAATTCTCGCGGATATAGTAGGCCAGCGCAATCATCTGGCTCTCGATCACCTGCCCGTGCTCCTTTACGGCAAGGATCGGCTTGATGCGCCCCACCTCGATCTTTGGTTCCTCGGAAAGCCCGACGATATAGCCCTCCCGCCTCCCATGCCCGAACGGCATCACGACCGGCGCACCCACGACCGCCGCCGCCGCAAGCCGCTCCGGGATGCTGTACTGATATGTTTTGTCCAGTTGTCCGCTCGAAATATCCACGATCACATCCGCGTACATGCCATGCCATCCCCTCCTGCCGTTTCCTCCACCCTCCCGGTTTACGGCATTACCGAACTTTGCTTCTTCAAAAAAATTAAACTGCCTAAGCCTCCAAAAGACCGGCAACCAATTCCTCCAGCCTCATGCCGCGCGACCCCTTAAACAAGAGCGCGTCACCTTCCTGCACAAACCCTTTCAAATATGCAAGCGCACTTGCATGGTCCCCAAAAACCACGCCGTCCGTTTGGTGGGCTTCTCCCCCGCGGCAGCCGTCAAAAAGCCGTGCTTTTTTTGCCGCCCCCACATAATGCTTTGCTTCCTCCCCGACCGCCACGATAAAATCCACCTTGGCTTCTGCCGCGTAACGCCCGACCGATTCATGGCATTCTTCCGAGATCGCGCCAAGCTCCAGCATATCCCCCAACACCGCGATGTGCCGTTTTGCCTCCACCGCCATCAAACTGTCGATGCCGCCCTTCATCGAATCCGGGCTGGCATTGTAGGTGTCATCCAACAAAACCATCCCGCCCGCCTCAATCCTGCTGCCGCGCATCGGAGCCGGCTCGTAGCCGGAAAGCCCCTCTGCCGCCTGTTCTGGCGGGATGCCATAATGCCCTGCCACCGCAAACGCCGCAAGCGCATCCAATACATTGTGCTTCCCGGCAACCGGGAGGTGTACCAAAAGCCCTGGCCCATCCCCGCACAGGAGCACAAACTGTGCCTTCCCATCCACGGCCATGATATTTTTGGCCCGGTAATCGCAGTCCGGCAGCGTGCCATATGTGACTACACGGATATGTGGAAACCGTGCCGCCGTCACCGCATCCACCGCAACACCATGCACAAAAACCGTTCCATCCTGCCCCATCTTACGTGCGGCATCCGGCGTACCGGGCATCCCTTCCCGGACAACCCTGCGCCACGCATCGGCAACCTCCCGCAGCATCTCATCATCCGTATTCAGGAACAACACCCCGCCGTCCGGCAGTTCATTGATGATATTCAGCTTCTCCCTGCGGATATTTTGCTTTGAGCCAAGCTGCCCGATATGGGAGACCCCGATGTTTGTTATGAGCGCACTTTCCGGCCGCGCCACGCGCACGATTTTTGCCATCTCGCCGGGCAGGCTCATCCCCATCTCAATCACCGCGGCCTCATGCTTTTTTTCCAGCCGGCACATCATGCGCGGCAGGCCGACCTGGCTGTTCATGTTCCCCTTTGTTTTTAAGGTACAAAGCCTGGTCCCAAGCGCCGCCGCCACCATCTCCTTCGTCGTCGTCTTGCCCACACTGCCCGTTATGCCAATGACCGGGATGTCAAAAGTTCCCCGCACATGCGCCCCGAAACGCTGCAAAGCCGCCACATTCGGGTTCTTCTCATCCGGCAGGTCAATATATACATACGCCATATCCGCCACGCCACCGATGACATCCCTGCGGCACGTAAACGTCGCACGCATCCCATGTGCGTTCGCATCCCCGATAAAATCATGCGCGTCCACCCGCTCCCCGATCACCGGGACGAACATGGCTGCCGCATCCCCCTCCTTCGAACTCGTCGAAAACTCCGTGATTTCTATGCTGCCATCCCCGGCAACCAGCTTGCCGCCTACAATCTTTGCAATCTCTGCCACGGTATAAGCCCTCATCAAAAAACCTCCCAAAAGCCATAATGTTTTAATTATACTACATTCCCCGGCATTTGGGAACTATTTTTTTCCTGCCGCATTCCGCGGCCCGCTTTTTTTCTGCCCCACGCCGCGCAAATGCACACGGAACCGGCAGCAGGCAACGGCCTTGCCCATGTTCATATACTGTACCAAAATCTTTGTATTCTACACCAAAAAACTGCCGTACAGCCCTCCGGCGTACAGCAGTTTTTTATTAAAAATACATTTATTCTATTTAATGTGTCAGGAAGAACATCACTGCGAACAATGCACCGATCACCCAGGTCCCAACATTCACCTCTTTTGCCTTGCCCGTGAAGAGCTTTAAGAAAATATAGGAGATCAGGCCAAACGCAATCCCGTAACTGATATTGTACGTAAACGGCATGAACGAGATCGTAAGGAACGCCGGGAGCGCGATGGCCGCGTCATTCCAGTCAATCTTTAGCACCGCCCCCATCATCAGCACGCCGACAAAGATCAAAACGGCAGCCGTAGCACAGCCCGGGATCAGCGAGGCAATCGGGCTTAAAAACATCGTGATAAAGAACATCGCCGCCGTCACCATCGCGGAAAGCCCGGTGCGCCCGCCCTCCGCGATCCCGGAGGATGCCTCCACGAACGTCGTGACCGTTGACGTGCCGCAGACCGAACCGCAGACCGTTGCGATCGCGTCCGAAAGCATTGCCTT
>CAYMGZ010000120.1:0-7991 GCA_964390095.1 uncultured Lachnospiraceae bacterium
AAATACCAGCTTTATGCGCAGGAAATCCGGCTTTTTGGGGTTGGGCAGCTTTACGAGCGCCTGGAAGTATTAAAGGCGAAATTAAGCGGGCAGGGGCTTTTTGAAAAATCACACAAGCTGCCGATCCCCCCTTTCCCCAAAAAGGTCGGGATTGTAACGGCAAGTACAGGGGCGGCGCTGCAGGATATCTGCAACATCGCGGCAAGGCGCAACCCTTTTGTGCAGCTTGTCCTGGCCCCGGTGCAGGTGCAGGGTTTCGGCGCTGCGGAGTCGGTGGCGCGCGGGATCCGGCGGCTTGACAGATATGGGGTGGATACCATCATCGTGGCGCGCGGCGGCGGTTCCATCGAGGATTTATGGGCATTCAACGAGGAAACCGTGGCGCGTGCCGTGTACGCCTGCGGGACACCCGTCATCTCCGGGGTGGGGCATGAGACGGATGTGACGTTAATCGATTATGTGGCGGACCTGCGCGCACCAACCCCATCGGCGGCGGCGGAGCTTGCCATCTATGAAATCCGGGCACTGGATGAGGCGTTGGCGGGCTGCCATGTGCGGCTTGCGAAAGGGATGTTTGATGCGGTGGATGCCGCACGGGGAACCTTGCAGGCAAAAAAGGACAGGCTTTCCTTTTTAAGCCCGCAAAAGATGCTTGCGGAAAGAAAGGAGCGGGCATCCCGGGCACGGGAGGCGCTATCCCGCAGGATGGCAGAAATCCTGCGCGAAAAGAGGGCGCACTTTGCAGGTGCCGGTGGCCGGCTGCAAAACCAGATGGGGGCAGTGCTTGAAAGAAAGCGTGCAAGGCTGTCGCTCTGTGCGGCAAGGCTTCGGGGCATATCGCCCCTTTTGCGCCTTGCGCAGGGCTATGCCTATGTGGCGGCGGGAGAAAAAAATGTGGCTTCCGTGCGGGATGTGCAAAAGGGTATGGGGCTTGTTATTTCCGTGCAGGATGGTGATATTTTCGCGGATGTTACCGGCGTAAAGGAACGGAAGGTTTAGGAAAGAGGTTTTTATGGCAGCGAGGAAAAAACAGGAGGGCGCAGGGGAAGCGCCCAAAAAGGAGCAGACCCTGGAAGAGGCGTTTGCGGAGCTTGACCAGGTGATGGAGGAACTTGAAAAAGGCGATATCAGCCTGGAGGCATCCTTCGCGCTTTACCAGAGGGGGATGCAGCTGGTTGGGCAGTGCAATGCTTCCATCGACCGGGTGGAAAAGCAGTTGGTCGCACTGGAGGAGGAAGGGATTGGGTAATCCACAAAAGATATGGGAAAATTTAGAAAATAAGTTTTTTGGTTCCGGAAAGAGGTAAGGCATGTTTGAAGAGGAATGGGCAGAAAAAACAAAGCGTGTCGATGAGATGATAAAGACATATCTAAAAGAGGAGGAAGGGCTGCAGCAAACCGTCATCTGTGCGGTCAACTACAGCATCAGGGCGGGAGGGAAGCGCCTGCGCCCATTGTTTTTGGTTGAGAGCAATGTATTGTGTGGCGGGGCGGGGCTTTCGGACCCCCTTGTCCGTGCTTTTGCGGCGGCACTTGAGATGATCCATACGTACTCCCTTGTGCACGATGACCTCCCGGCGATGGATGATGACATGTACCGCAGGGGAAAGCTGACGACACATGCGAAATATGGGGAGGCAATCGGTGTCCTCGCGGGTGACGCACTGTTGAATGGGGCATTTGAGACGGTGGCGGCGGCGATGTGCAAGGAGACGGATGCAAAAAGGCTTATGGCAGCCACCCGCGCATTTTCCGTCCTTGCCACGAAATCCGGGATGTACGGGATGCTTGGCGGGCAGGTGGTCGATGTGGAAAAAACAGGAAGGAAAGTAAAGGCGCACGAGCTTGATTTCATTTACCGCCTAAAGACCGGGGCGCTCCTTGAGGCGGCGTTTACGGTTGGGGCCGTCCTTGCGGGTGCAGACGAGGAGACCGTGGAAGCATTGTCGGAAGTTGCGGGCTTTACCGGCATGGCATTCCAGATACAGGATGACATCCTTGATGTCACGGGCAGCGAAACAGAGCTTGGGAAGCCCATACACAGCGATGAGAAAAACCAGAAGACGACCTATGTGACCCTGTATTCCGTCGAGCAGGCACGCACACAGGTAAAGCGCCTCTCCGACGGCGCAAAAAAAATCCTTGACGGCATCCCTGGGGACGCGGGTTTTTTGAAAGAGCTGATCGGGGCACTTGTAGAGCGGCGGTCGTAACAGGCAGAATGAGAGGCAGTCAATGCGTACATTGGAAAAAATAAAAAAAGCGAATGACATCCGAAACCTGCGGCCGTCGGAATATGAGGCACTCGCGGAGCAGATCCGTGAATTCTTAATCGCGCATGTCAGCCGGACGGGCGGGCATCTTGCCTCGAACTTAGGCGTTGTTGAGCTTACGATGGCGCTGCATTTGTTCCTTGACTTCCCGAAGGACAAGCTGGTCTTTGATGTCGGGCACCAGTGCTATGTGCATAAAATTTTGACCGGCAGGGCACAGGGGTTTGACACGCTGCGCCAGTACGGCGGGATGAGCGGGTTCCCAAAGCGCAGGGAGAGCAATACCGACCTGTTTGATTCCGGCCATAGCTCCAACTCCATCTCCGAGGCCTGCGGGCTTGTGCGGGCAAGGGAACTGAACGGCGGGAAGGAGAAGGTGGTCGCGGTCATCGGCGACGGGGCGCTTACGGGCGGCCTGGCTTACGAGGGCTTAAACAATGCCGGGCAGCTAAAGAGCAACCTGATCATTGTCCTAAATGACAATGAAATGTCCATCGCCAAGAATGTCGGCGGCATGGCAAGCTACCTTGGGAAGATCCGCACGAGCAACCGTTATGAGGGCCTGAAAGACGACGTAACAAATACATTGGAAAAGATCCCGCTTTTTGGGGAAAAATTAGTAAGGCAGATCCGGCGTTCCAAAGCTTCTTTAAAGCAACTGATGATCCCTGGCATGTTTTTCGAGGAGATGAACATCACCTATGTGGGACCGATTGACGGGCATAACATCCAACAGATGTACGAGGCGTTCTTGGCGGCATCGCGCAAGAACGGGCCCGTGCTTGTGCATGTCATCACCAAGAAGGGCAAGGGATATGAATGTGCCGAGCACGACCCGGGGCAGTTCCACGGCGTGGACGCATTTGACATCGAGACGGGGAAAAGTTTAAACGGCAAGCGGGGCGACACGTACACGGATGTGTTTGCCGCGGCGATGAACGAGCTTGCCGTAAAATACCGCAACCTTGTGGCAATCACGGCGGCAATGCCGGACGGCACGGGGCTTGCGGAATTCAAGACAAACTACCCAAGGCGTTTTTTTGACGTGGGGATCGCGGAGGAGCACGCGGTCAGCTTTGCGGCGGGGCTTGCGGCCGGGGGGTACCACCCGGTGTTCGCGGTGTACTCCACCTTTTTGCAGCGGGCTTACGACCAGGTTCTGCACGATGTCTGCTTAAACCGCCTCCCGGTCACGTTTGCCATCGACCGTGCCGGGATCGTCGGGAGTGATGGCGAGACGCACCAGGGGATTTTTGACATTTCCTATCTGACGCACATCCCGGGGCTTTTGGTCATGGCACCCAAAAATGCGGCGGAACTAAAAGATATGCTGGAATTTTGCGTTGCAGGCGCGGAGCCGGCGGCAATCCGCTACCCGCGCGGGGAGGCGGGGAATGCGCTCACACAGTACCAGGCACCGGTCCGGCGCGGGGCGTGCGAATGGATCTACCGGGATGGCGATGTGCTTTTGCTTGCCGCAGGGAGCATGGTGGAGGCGGCGGAACAGGCAGCCGTGCGGCTGGCGGCGGATGGGATTTTCACGGCGCTTGCCAACGTCCGTTTCCTTGCGCCGGTGGATGAGGAAATGCTTTCTGCGGCACTTTCCTACCCCTATGTGGTGACCCTGGAAGAAAACGTCGCGCGGGGAGGTTTTGGGGAGGGCGTTGCGGCCTACCTGCTCACCCACGGCTTTCGCGGGAAATTTCTATCCGTCGCCCTGCCGGACCAGTTCATCGAACATGGCCCGCAGGCGAAACTGCGGGAAGTTTATGGGCTGGATGCGGATGGCATTGTGGAAAAGATCATGGGGAGTTGGGGGGCGGAGTTAAAAAAGAAAGAACGCGGAGGGAAACCGGGGGATGGATGAGAGGAAAGGGAAAGAGGCGAAGGAGCGGCTTGACGTTCTGCTTGTAAAACGCGGGTTTGCCGAGTCGCGGGAGAAAGCAAAGGCCATCATCATGGCGGGCGAGGTGTTTGTGAATGGCGTGCGCGAGGACAAGGCGGGAACGACTTTCCCGGTTTCGGCGGGGATCGAATGGCGCGGCATGCCAATGAAATATGTCAGCCGCGGGGGGTTTAAGCTGGAAAAAGCAATAAAAGTGCATGGCGTGTGCCTTTCCGGGAAAATTTGCATGGATGTCGGTTCCTCGACGGGGGGATTCACGGACTGCATGTTACAAAACGGTGCAAGGAAGGTATATGCCGTTGATGTCGGCACGAACCAGCTCGCGTGGAAGCTGCGGCAGGATGCGCGCGTTGCCGTGATGGAGCGGACAAACATCCGCTACGTGACACCGGCGGACATCGGTGAGCCGGTGGATTTCGTTTCCATTGACGTTGCCTTTATTTCCCTGACGCTCGTGCTCGCGCCGGTTTTTGCACTGATGAAGAACCAGGCGGAGCTTGTCTGCCTGATCAAGCCGCAATTTGAGGCAGGGCGGGAGAAGGTCGGCAAAAAAGGGGTCGTGCGCGACCAAAAGGTGCACCGCGAAGTGATAGCGAAAGTTGTGGACTATGCGGCGGGGCTTGGGTTTGAGCTGTTGCATCTGGATTATTCCCCGATTAGGGGGCCGGAGGGGAATATTGAATATCTGCTGCATGCGCGCAAGAATGATGCATATGCGGGTATAGGGCCATCGGTGCCATATCCCCCGGAGGGGGATGGCAGTGGGGATGCGGTGCCATCGGTGCCATATCCCCCGGAAGGGGAAGGCGGTGGGGATGCGGTGCTATCGGTGCCATCCCCCGCGGGCGGGGAAATAAATGGCTGCCCATCGGCTGAGCCCGCAAAAAAGCGCGGGGACATCCGGCAGATTTATGAACGGATCGAACCGACGGTTGCGGCGGCACATGCAGATTTGTCCGCGTAGGATATGGCATGTGGTTTGGGAAAAAATCCCGGAACAGGAAATTTCCCCGGACGGTGGAAAATGGAAGAGTGGGGATAGGATATGGAACGTTTTTGCATTATTACAAATCGCGACAAGGACAAGAGCATGGCAGTGACGGCGCGGATTTCCGGGATTTTGCGGCGGGCGGGCAGGCAGGTGTCCATAGCGGACGTGGATCGGCGGGCGGACGGGAGCTGTTATACGCGGGCAAAGGACATCCCGGAAGGGACGGACTGTGTCGTTGTCCTTGGCGGGGACGGCACCCTTTTGCAGGCGGCGCATGACCTTTCGGGCCGGGGGATTCCGATTTTTGGGATCAACCTTGGAACGCTCGGTTTTCTGGCGGAAACGGAAGTGGCCGAAGTGGAAGGGGCGTTTGGAAAATTATTTGCGGGCAAATATGAAATTAGGGAGCAGATGATGCTTTCCACCGAAGTCAGTGTGGGCGGGCAGGAAAGCAGGCTTCCAGATGCGTTAAATGACCTTGTGGTCACACGCAGTGGGTTTTCGCGGGTGATCGGGGCAGGTGTCTACATAAACGGGGAATTGGTAAACGATTACCGCGGGGACGGCGTGATCATCGCGACACCGTCCGGCTCAACGGGCTACAGCCTTTCGGCGGGGGGACCGATCGTTTCGCCCACCACCAACATGATGGTGATCACGCCGATCTGCCCGCACTCGTTAAACGCCCGCAGCATTGTCGTGTCGGATACCGATGTCGTGACCGTGAAGATCCGGATGAGCAAAAAGACGCAGGACGAGGAAGCAATTGCCACGGTGGACGGGCGGACGGCAATCAACCTGCGCGCGGGGGATTATGTTAAGGTGTGCCGCGCGGCACAGACAACAAAGCTTGTGCGTCTGTCCGGCGGTAGTTTTTATCAGGTGCTTGGGACAAAGTTAAGCGGAAGCCATGCGTGAAGTGCCGGGAAGCCATGCAAAGTGGTGCGTACCGGCAGTGCCCGGGGCAAAATTCGGGCGGATTACACAAAATGCCGGGAAGCATGTGCAGAGGGGCATCCCGGCGGTGCCAGGGTGAGATTGGGGCGGGCTACGCGCAAAGGAAACAGGAAATGCGGGTTTTATAAAAAATGCCGCGTGTGCGGCGGAATGAGGGGAGCATGAAATTAGGCAGGCAGGGGAAGATCATCGAGCTGATCACAAGGCATGAGGTGGAAACGCAGGAGGAATTGGCAGAGCTTTTGGTCGCGGCAGGGTACCCGGTGACACAGGCAACGATTTCGAGGGATATCCGGGAACTGAAGCTGACAAAGGTGGCAACCGATACGGGGAAGCAGAAATATGTGGTCCTGAAATCACAGGAAGCAGGACTTTCCGAAAAATATGTGCGCATCCTGCGGGATGGTTTTGTGTCGATGGACACGGCGCAAAACATCCTTGTGGTCAAGACGGTTTCCGGCATGGCAATGGCCGTCGCGGCGGCAATCGACGCGATCCACATCAAGGGGATCGTCGGGTGCATCGCGGGGGATGACACCATCATGTGTGCGGTGCGGACGGTGGAGGATATGGCGGGGGTACAGGAAAAAATGATGTGCCTGGTCCATACCGCAGGGGGGGACGGCGGAAAATAGTGCTTGAAACAACACGAAGTCTGTGTTAGAATGGGAAAACGAAACGGATGCAAAGGGCTTTGTGTTAGGGTTTGGGAACGTCCGAAAAGACCGGATGATGCAGGTGGATAAAACAGAAAAATAAAGGAGAAATCAATATGTCAGGACATTCAAAATTTGCAAACATTAAGCACAAGAAGGAAAAGAACGATGCCGCGAAGGGCAAAATTTTTACAAGGCTTGGGCGTGAGATCGCCGTTGCGGTCAAGGAGGGCGGCGCGGACCCGGCAAACAACAGCAAATTAAAAGATATTATCGCGAAGGCAAAATCAAACAATATGCCAAACGATACCATCGAGCGCAGCATCAAGAAGGCGGCAGGGGATGCAAACAATGTGAATTATGAGTTTGTTTCTTATGAAGGTTACGGGCCAAGCGGCACGGCCATCATCGTCGAGGCGCTGACGGATAACAAGAACCGCACCGCGGCGAATGTGCGCAACGCGTTCACAAAGGGGAACGGGAATGTCGGCACACAGGGATGTGTGTCATTTATGTTTGACACAAAAGGCCAGATCATTATTGACAAGGAAGAGTGCAGGCAGGATGCGGATGAGTTGATGATGATTGCGCTTGATGCAGGGGCGGATGATTTTCATGAGGAGGAGGACAGTTTCGAGGTACTGACAACGGAGGATGCATTTTCCGCCGTCCGTGAGACCCTTGAGGCAGCAGGGATCCCGATGCTTGAGGCGGAGGTCACGATGATCCCACAGACTTATGTGACGCTGACCGATGACAATGACATCAAGATGATCCAACGGACGCTCGACCTTTTGGATGAGGATGACGATGTGCAGAATGTGTACCACAACTGGGATATGCCGGAGGAAGAGGACGAGTAAGCCGTGGCTTTTGAAACAATGTAAAATACTTTAGACTAACATTCACAAAATGTTAACAATTTTGCCATATGGAAGTCACAAAGGGGGGTTATTATAAAACCATCGAAGGAAACAACAAAACAAGAAGCGCTTACATCTAAGTTTTGAGACTTTTTTTCATAAATACTACCCCCTCAAAAAGGCAGCCGGAAACGGCTGCCTTTTTCCTTTGGGAGGGATGCCGTGGGAATACGGGAACAAGGGAATCTTATACAGGGCACTGACACCGGCAGAACCGCCCCGGGACAGGGATATGGCGTGGGAGGAAAAGCATGGTGCCAAACAGGGATACGTTTCAAAAAGGAT
>CAYMGZ010000121.1:0-7991 GCA_964390095.1 uncultured Lachnospiraceae bacterium
GTGGGGGCGACCCCAAGGCCAGTGCAACAGAAAAGAAACCGCCGCAGGATAAAAATCACTTCCAGTTAAAAAAATCTGCGGTAAGGGTGGAATGGCGGTGTAAGGGACCACCGCTTCCCTGGTAACAGGGAAGGCTGTGTAAACCCCACCTGAAGCAAGACCAAAACATGCCTGTCTTCGGGCAGGGAGGGCGATACGGCGGCCCGTCGTGCCCTCCGGTAGGTCGCGTTCCGCCGCAGGGCGGAGGAGCTGCATGGTGACATGCAGTCAAGAAAGATGGTCATCAGATACAGAACCCGGCTTATAGTGCTGCTCATGGAAAGAACGGAAAATCGGATATGCGGTCAAGGGATCAAGACAGGGAGAGGGGCTTATCTTTATTAGCTCCGCTCCTTTTTGGCGCGTATGGGGATGGCCTGGAAGGAAAGCTTCCGTGTTTTGTAAGAAAATATTAAAGACTTCGCACCAAAAAGCGTGGTATACTTTCACCAAAGCAGCAAGATGGAACCAAACGGGAATGCATCGTTAGATGGAGGCGGCAGGCATGGAACAGATCAATATATTGGTAGTGGATGACGACAAGGAAATCGCGGAACTGGTGGAGATCCATCTGGTGGGCGATGGTTTCCGGGTTTTCAAGGCTTACGATGCACAGGAGGCGCTCCGGGTCATGGAGAAGGAAAGGATCATGCTCGCAATCTTAGACATCATGATGCCGGGCATGAGCGGGACCAAACTGTGCCAGAAGATCCGGGAAAAGAGCAATATCCCGATCATCATGCTCAGCGCCAAATCGACCGACCTTGATAAGATCATGGGGCTTGGCAATGGCGCGGATGATTATGTGAGCAAGCCTTTCAACCCGCTCGAGCTGACCGCGCGCGTCAAGTCACAATTGCGCCGCTATACGAGCCTAAACCCCGGCGGGGCGCGCGAGCATGAAATGGAGGTTTGTGTCCGTGACCTGACAATCAACCGGGAGACGCGCTGCGTGACCTCGTATGGGAGGGATGTGAAGCTGACCCCGATTGAGTTTGATATCCTGTATCTTCTGGCATCCAACCCGGGTAAGGTATTCTCTACCGACGAGATTTTTGAGCGCGTCTGGAATGAGAAGATGTACGAGGCGAACAACACGGTGATGGTGCATATCCGCAGGCTCCGGGAGAAAATCGAGATGGACCCGAAAAACGCGGAGATCATAAAGACCGTCTGGGGAGTGGGGTACCGAATTGAACGATGATAGAAGGAGGAAACGGCAATATGGCTTCCAGCTGCAGATGATTGCCTACACTTTGCTCAGCATGGTGCTGACGGCGCTGACGATCGCGGTGCTTGGGCTTGCCGTGTACGGCATGCTCATGATGGTACAGAATGAGCCAGAACAGGAATTTATATTGTCGCAGGAAAAGAATTATTATAATAATTACATGGTCTATCCGGAAAATGCGAAAATCCAGGGAGGGGAGCCGTCAGGGGATGAGGCCATATGGAAGCTTTTGCCGGGAGGGAGGGGCTTAAAGAAAGGGACACTCTTTGCACTTGCGGGGCTTTCCGTCGTGCTGGCACTGTTTTTCTTTGTCCTGTATTTTTTGTTGTTCACGCGCAAATTTGCCGCCTATCTGGCGGAAATTACAGCGGGGATACGGCGGTTTTCATCCGGGGAGCAGAGGGCGCGTATCGCCGTGCGCCAGTCCAACGAACTGACCCAGATCGCGGAGAGTTTTAATGCAATGGCGCAGGAACTTGAGGATGTCGAGGCGGAGGAGAGGAAAAACGAGGGGGCAAAAAACGATATCATCACAAGCATCGCACATGACCTGCGCACGCCCCTGACCTCCGTCGTCGGCTATTTGGAGCTGGTGACGGAAAAAAATGTGGACGAGGATACAAGGCGGCATTATATTTCCGTGGCGTACCGCAAGGCAAAGCGCCTGCAATGCCTGACGGATGATCTGTTTAATTATATCAAGTATGGATCGGCAGAATTGATATTGAACAAAGCCCCGATCGATGCGGTGAAAATGTTGGAGCAGCTGACGGAGGAGGCGTACCCGGCAATCGCGGACAGCCATCTGGAACTTATGGTGGAAAAAGGGATTGACCGCGCCATCGTGGAAGCGGATGGAACGCTGTTGGCACGCGCGTTCTCAAACCTCCTTGGCAATGCAATCAAATATGGAAGGGATGGCAAACGGCTTTTTTTGCGGATGGAACAGGGGGATACGCCGCAGACTGCCCGTTTCCACATCATAAATTTTGGTGAGGTGATCCCGGCGGAGGATATGGAGCATATTTTTGAACGCTTTTACCGCGTGGACGCGGCGCGCACGGAGGGGCAGGGCGGCACGGGCTTAGGGCTTGCAATCGCAAAAAATATTATTGAGCGGCATGGGGGGACGATATCCGTAAAGAGCGACTTAAACGGGACGGAATTCATTGTGGAGCTTCCGCTCGCCAATATATGCTGACGGTCGCGAAAATTTGCCAGGCAGCCCGACCCACGGGCGAAAGGCTCCGGGGCCATCGCGGCAAATTTCATCGCCCGTGAGTATAAAAGAGGAAAGTTTGAATTAGGAAAGAGGCAGGTTTTCATGGAGGGCAGGAGAAAGCGGGTCATAAAATTTCTTTTGTGCATATTGCATAGTATTTTCTTTACAATGTGCTGTTTTTGTGTGCATGGATACGCACAGGAGCGGGAGGAGCATTGTGGGGATGGGGAGTTTTCTCTTGCGGTGACCTTTTCCTATCAGGATGAGGATGCGGAAGAAATCACGCTGAGGGCTGGCAGGGATTTTCCGCTGCGTTTTTCGGTGCAGGCACCGGCAGGTTTTTGCGGGTATATCAACGTGCTGATGCAAAATGCCCAGGAAAAACATTTGCTTTACAGTCAGTGGGTGGAAGAAGATGGCTTAGGGGAAGGGATTTCTGCCCAGATGCTCCTTCCGATGAACCTGATGACAAAAGGGCTTTACCTGACACTGACGGATGAGGCGGGTGAGGTGCTCTTAGAGAACGAAATCCCGGTGGAGGACATAAACTACGGGCAGTATGAGCTGGTGGCGGTATTTGACCCGGCACAAGAAGAGACGGGGGAAAATCCGTATGCCCATTTTTCCGCCTATGGGAACCGGCTGCTTACCGTATCGGAATCGGAGATGGCGTGCGGCGCGCGGGCGATGGATGCGCTGGAGGTCATCGTGACACAGGAATCCGTGCTGGATGAACTTGCAAAAAGCGCGGCGGAGGCGAATCTGGACCAGACACCAAAAACAGGGGAGGCAAGCCAGGCGGCACAGGCACAGGAAAGTTTAAAAGAGTGGGTCGCAGGGGGGAAAACCCTTGTGGTCGGTGCGGGCACGCAGGAAGGTGCAAAGAAGGAAATGCTGAATTTTGGCCTGCAGGAAAAGGATGTTTTACAGGAAGTCATCCTGCAGGTGGGGAATTACGAGGCAACAAGAGAAAACATCCTTTCCATGAACGAGGAGATCAAAAAGCAGTACGGTGAAAACACGCGCACATACTATATCGGGGATTCCATGCTGGGGGGTGCTTTTGTAAACAGCCTTTCGGACAAGGCGGTTGCCCTGCCGGTTGCCACGCTTGGGGAAGGGGGGCATTGGTGGGATTTTGGCGCTTCGTATGAGGTTTTGTGGGAGGAGCACGGGAAAGATATCGTGCGCTGTTATTATGTGGGGGAGGGGAGGGTACTTGTTTTTGCGGTTCCAATCACCACAAGCCAAAAAGAAACCTATCCGCTCTTTTATTACCGCATGGTGGGATTGGTGCTTGACAACCTGGCACCCGTGCAGTTGGAACGGCAGAATACGGAAATGTACGGGTACAGCGGGTCGAACCGGAGTTATCTTTTGTCCGACATCCAGACAAAGAATAACGGGATTTCGGTTTTCCCGTATGTGGCCATCCTGCTGGCCTACATCCTCGTGCTGATCCCGGCGGTGTTTTTGCTGCTGCGGCATCTGGGAAAAACAAAATATCTCTGGGGTGCCCTCCCGGTGCTTGCTTTTGCCGTGATGGGGGTAATCTATCTGGTGGGCAGCCGCACGAGGCTTACAAAACCTTATTGTACCTATATTGATGTGATGGATTACAGCGGGGCGGACGGGGTGGAAACCATAAATTTTTCCTTGTCGTCGTCAAAAAGCGATGGCGCAGAAATTTTGCTGAAGGCGGGAAGCGAGGTGCGTTTTTCCGAAAACGGTTTCTCCCCGTATGAGATCGGCTGGCTGAGCGATTCCCTGCAGGCGGAGAACATCCTGCGGGCAAGGGAATACCGGGCGGCGGTCAGCATCCTGCCGGACGGGGTCAAGCTTTCGGTAAATGCCATCCGCGCGTTTGCGAAAACCTATTTTTATGCGCAGGCAGATGCGCCGGAAATCACGGGGGAAATTTCCGTAAAGGTGACCGCGAAGGGAAAGGTGGTGGCAGGGACCGTGCGCAATACGACGGATCTCGCGTTCCGGGATGTCTATGTCTGTGACTATAATTTTTTGGTGCGTGTGGGCAGCATGCAGCCGGGCGAGGAACTTTTGCTGGAAAATTGCAGGCAGGCGCTGAATGAGGACTCGGACGGAAATTATGGGGGCAATGAGATTTATTGGCTGATGCAGGATTCGGCGGTGGGCAGGCAGGAATATGTGGTGTCGGGCATTATGTGGGACCTGTATACGGATTATGTGTTGAACGAAAGCGGGAAGACATTTATTTTTGCGGTGCCCGAGGAGGAAATGGAAGGAATTTTGGGCGTGGCGGCAAGGAATGCAGGCAGCGGCGGCCAGCAGGTGTTGATCTGGGATGGCAGTATGGATGGGGAGGGGAATTAAGGAAAGGTACAGCCGGGAATGGGCTGGCTGGAAAGGGCATGGCCATGGTGCGGATCAGGAATTTGAGGAAATCATATGGGAATTATCAGGCATTGCGCGGGCTTACGATGGAAATCGGGCGCGGGGAACTGTTTGGTTTCGTAGGCCCAAACGGCGCGGGGAAGACGACAACAATGAAAATCATTGCCGGGCTGATGCGCGCGGATTCGGGGGAGGTCATGGTAGCGGGCCGTATGCTGGCGAAAAACACGGCGCAGATCCGGGAAAGGATTGGGTATGTGCCGGATTTTTTCGGTGTGTACGATGACCTGAAAGTACAGGAATATCTGGAATTCTTTGCCTCCCTCTATGGGATGAACGGGAAGGAGGCGAGACGGCGCACGGCGGAATTGCTGGAAATGCTGGGGATGGTGCAGTGGCGTGACGAGATGGTGGACAGCATGAGCCGGGGCATGAAGCAGAAACTCTGTGTCGCGCGCGCGCTGATCAACACCCCGGAGCTTCTGATCCTGGATGAACCTGCCTCGGGGATGGAGCCGCGCTACCGCATGCAGTTAAAAGAGCTGCTGCAGGAACTGTGCGCGGAGGGCATGACCATCCTGATCAGCTCCCACAATCTGAATGAGCTGGCAGAGATGTGCACCAGCATCGGGGTAATTGCGAGGGGGCGGATGGTGATGCAGGGTGATGTGGCGACCTTGCTGCGCAAACAGCAGGAGCAGAACCCTTATGTGTTACAGTGCCTGAAATTCCCCGAGGAAGCGATGCAGTTATTAAAATCGGATTCCCATGTGAAGAATATTGTAAGCAGCGGCAATTGCATTTCGTTCCCTTATGACGGGACAGCGGAGGAAGTCGCAGGCCTGTTTGCGGGTCTGGTCAACCGTGGTGCGCAGATTGTCTCGTTTCACCGCGAGGAAGGGAACCTGGAAAAAGTGTTTTTGGATATGACATCCGTGCCATAAAGTGGCAGGATCCGGGGAGGGCATATGCGTCATTTGAATCCGGTATACAAGATTGGGTTAAAACAGAGTGCGAGGACAAAAAAAACAATCATATTGATCTTAGTCTATAACCTGTTGCTTGCGGGGCTTGGGCTTGTGGTGTTTTACCTGACCTTTGACCGCGTGGGGCGCGTGCGGGAGGACGTGGCGTATTCGGGGATCCTTACGCTTTACTCGGTCATGGCGGCGATGGAGTTCGTGATGATCCTTTTTATCGTACCTGCTTCAACGGCGGGTGCGGTAGCGGGGGAGAGGGAGAAGCAGACACTTGACATCCTGCTTTCCACAAAAATCACGCCGCTGCATATCGTGACAGGGAAGCTCGCGGCATCCATCAGTATGGTGATCTTGCTGGTAATTTCTTCCATGCCGGTACTTGCCGTAGTGTTCAGCATTGGTGGTATCACACTCTTTGCATTGTTCACTTTTTTGATTCTGCTTGTTGTGACGGCGGTTTATATTGGAAGTTTTGGGATTTTTTTCTCCGTGTGCTGCCGCAAAACAACAAGTGCGACGGTTTGTGCATATCTGGCGATGATCGTAATCATTGTCCTGCTCCCGGTGCTGTTGTTTTTCTTTGAATTTCTTGAGGCATTTGGTGAGAGCGGAAGCCTGGGGCTGCGGATGGCGATGGGTTCCATCGGCGGGAAACGGGCGGCGTTCCTGCTTTTGAACCCGCTTTTTTCCTTTATTTCCATGCTGCGCGACCAAGTGGGGCGGGGGATTACGGTCATGAGTTCCATCGGGAACGGGGGAGGGGTGTTTTATTTTTTGTCACAGCACTGGCTCGTGGCGAGTATGGCATGCCAGCTTGCGCTTTCCGTGGTCATGATTGGCTTATCGGCTCATTATCTCAACCCGGCCAAAAAAGTGTGAACGAACCGAATGAATGCGGCAATTTTAAGGTTATAAGTTCGTTCACACGACCTGTTTGCGCTTCGGGCGCAAACGAGGGCGGATTAGCTGCTCCGAAAAGCGGTCGCAGCATGACCGCAAGTGTGAAATGTAAAAGGGGCGAAGGTTCGGCAAACAAAAACCGCCATGGATTTTTGAAGTCCATGGCGGTCTTTGTTTATGAAAAATGGAAGAAGAAAAAATATAGTCTTATTATACCACGATTTATGAAAAAGTTAACCCTTTTTTTATAAAAATTATATTCCTTTTTTTGGGTATTAACTACAAAAAAAACCATAATATAACTGATTTACACTTGAAATGATCTTATTTTCTTACTAATTCGAATATTCGCATACAATTTCGCATATTCCCGTTCGGACAATTCCTCGATATAGTTGCGTGGAAAATGTTTGGGGAAGCCTTTTTGGTTCAGGTGGTCGGCAGCTTTGTTGTAGGCGGTGGCGGCTTCCGCCTCGGTCCGGTAGCGTCCGACGAGGTAGTCGCCGTTGATGTGGATGCGTGCCGTGAAGATGTCATGCCGCCCTGAAACATTTTTAGTGACACCGTGGTAGCGGTTGATGACCTCGATATTGCCATAGCGGTAATCAAGGCTGTCGCCGTTTACAAAGCGGTAATCCCTGCCGGGAACGGCGTGGCTGTGGATCCCATAGCGCGAGAGGACGGAGACCTGCATCCCATAATCGCTGACAAAAAGATGCCCGCCGCGCCGTAAAATTTTGCGCCTCATATAATAAAACAGGTCGTCCGCGTCAAATTTTAACGGGGTAGAAGGATCTAAGTAATAAAGGAAAAAACGGTTCTTTAAATAGATGGGGGTGTGGCAGTAAATCCCATTGTCGCGGAAGTTCAGGAGGCAAACCCATTTATCAAAGGGGAGCGCGCCGCCGTAAAGCGTGTAGTCCTCGATGGTACAGCCAAAGAGGGGGGGAACCTGTGCAGTAAGCAGTGCGGATGCCGTAAGGTATGCTTCGTGCGCCGCCACGTCATCCGGGTAGCTGCCAAGGCTGATATGTTTGCCGCGGTATGTCACCGAGGAACGGTAATACAGGGTCCCGTCTTTTTTTTTCGCGGGAAATGCGCCGGAAAGTTCTGCCATCGTGACTCCTTTCGAATGTGTTTCTTCTATAAAATAAAATTATCATTATGGGAATGGGTTCGTGTTTGCCGGAATTCATGTTGCTTCTGGCTTATAGATTAACATAAACAATGTCGGTATGGCAAGAAA
>CAYMGZ010000122.1:0-7976 GCA_964390095.1 uncultured Lachnospiraceae bacterium
TCCCGTAATTATCTGCCAAAATCTGGAATTCAATATGTCTTGCATGTTCAATATATTTCTCGATGTACATGGAATCGTCGCCAAACGCATTTTTGGCCTCCGTGCTTGCCGTCTCAAACAGATGGATAAAATCCTTCGGGTCACGGACGATCCGCATCCCCCTCCCGCCCCCGCCGGCACTCGCCTTGATGATGACCGGGTAGCCAAAGGAATCTGCAAGCTGCTTGCCAAATTCCGCGTCAAAAACAGGTTCCATCGTCCCCGGCACGACCGGGACACCCGCCGCAGTCATTGTGTTGCGGGCGGCGGACTTATCCCCCATGCGGTCAATGATATCGCCGTCCGGCCCAACAAACGTAATATTGCATTTTTTGCATAAATTTGCAAATTTAGAATTTTCCGACAAAAAACCGAACCCCGGATGGATGGCATCGGCCCCGGAAGCAATTGTCGCACACAGGATGCGCTCCGTTTTCAGGTAGCTCTCCCGCGCCGGTGCCTCACCGATACAGACGGACTCATCCGCCAGTTTTACATGCAGCGCATCCTTGTCCGCCCTCGAATACACGGCAACCGTGGCAATCCCAAGCTCCCGGCACGCGCGGATGATACGGACCGCAATCTCGCCACGGTTTGCAATCAATAACTTCTTAATCATGACGTTCCCCATTCTTAAATAAATACGTCCTAGTTGATCATGAATGTGATCTCGCCCTCCGCAAAAATTTTGTCGCCGTCGTAGGCCTTTGCCATGCCAATCCCGACCGGGCCTTTGCATTTCACGATATCCACCTCAAGCGTAAGCACATCGCCCGGCACAACCTTGTGGCGGAACCTCGCCTTGCTGACACCGCCGAAATATGCGGTTTTTCCCTTGTTTTGTTCCAATGATAAACAGATGACCGCACCGACCTGCGCGAGCGCCTCCATCACCAGCACGCCCGGCATGACCGGCTCCCCCGGAAAATGCCCCACAAAGTACGGTTCGTTCATACTGACACATTTTCTTCCAACCGCATGTTTGCCCGGCTCCAGCTCATCGATCCGGTCCACCAGCAAAAACGGCGGCCGATGCGGTATGATTTCCATAATCTCCTTGATTGTCAACATCTTTCCCTCTCTTACTCATTCGTGCGCACGAGCACAAGTTCATCCCCGAAGCCCACCATCGCTTTATTTTCCACCAGGATTTTTTCCACGACACCGTCGTATGGCGATTCAATCTCATTCATCAGTTTCATCGCCTCCACAATCCCGACCACCTGCCCTTTCTTTACCACGTCACCCACGCTGATAAAGGGCTGTGCATCCTCGCTTGGCGCGGCATAAAACGTCCCGACCATCGGGGAAGTGATGTATTTCCCTCCCGTCTCCTTCCCATCCGCCTGCTGCTGAAAAACCGGCATGGACAAAACCGGCGGCACCGGCATCCCGGATGGCATTGACGGCATTGCAGGCATGGATGACACCGCAGGCATTGGTGGCACTACTTGCATCTGCGGCGGCATAAGCACTTCCTTTGCTGCCTTCTTGGCGGAAAACGTCACATGTCCCCCCGTACCGCCCTCCTCTTCCTCATCAAACGAAATCTCAAACTCGGTCAGTTCCGAATCCGAGACTGCCTTAATCAACGTAAGAATCCCCTCGATCTTCATACTTACCCTCTTTCTTTTCCGCTATGAAAACACCCGGTTTCCACACTTCCAGACATGCCGGAGCGGCATGCCCACCTGCGTCGTCCATGCCTCCCGGCACAAACAATCCACAACCCCCCGCGCGGAGCCAGCCATTGCAACCTACCGGAAGAATCGAAAATGAACCTCCAAACGGTTCATTTACGATTCTTCCGTGTGAATGAACTTACAACCAAAAAACTGCTTCAATCCCGAAGTTCATTCACACTTTTTAAGAGCAGCACCGCGTTATGCCCCCCGAAACCAAGGGAGTTGCTCATGGCATAGTTAACTGGCATCTCACACGCTTCCTTGCAGTAATCAAGGTCCATCTCCTCATCCGGCTGCGTAAGCCCCACTGTCGCGTGCACATAGCCGTCAAGGATCGATTTCACACAGACGATGAACTCCACCGCGCCAGCCGCGCCGAGCAGGTGCCCGATCATGGATTTGGTGGAATTGATCTTGACGTTATACGCGGCATCCCCGAAGGCTTTCTTGATCGCACGCGTCTCAAACAGGTCGTTCGCGTGGGTTGCCGTGCCGTGTGCATTGATATAGTCCACCTGCCCAGGCGCGATCCCTGCCTCGTTTAATGCAAATGTCATTGCGCGCGCCGCGCCGTCGCCGTCCTCCGCCGGGAGGGTAATGTGGTACGCGTCCGAAGTCGCGCCGTACCCGACGATCTCCGCGTAAATATGCGCCCCCCTTGCCGCCGCATGCTCGTAGGATTCCAGGACGACCACACCCGAACCCTCGCCCATGACAAAACCGCTGCGATCCTTGTCAAACGGCAGGGATGCCCGCGCCGGGTCCTCCACCGGGCTGAGCGCGGTCAGCGCGCAAAAGCCCGCCACCGAAATCGGCGTGATTGCCGCCTCCGTGCCGCCGCAGACCATGACATCCGTCTCCCCCGTCTGGATGGAGCGGTACGCGTCACCGATGGAATGCGTTCCGGTTGCGCACGCCGTGACCACGTTCGTGCATTTGCCGCGCAGGCCGTAGGCGATCGAGACGTTGCCCGCCGCCATATTGGAAATCATCAGCGGGACCAGCATCGGGTTCGTGCGTTTCGGGCCTTTTTCAAGGAGTTTTTCATGTTCGCGCTCAATGGCCTGTAAACTTCCGACCCCGGAACCGATGCAGACACCGATGCGCGTGGTATCCTCCTTTTCAAGGTCAAGCCCCGCATCCTTTATCGCCTGCCCCGCCGCCGCCACCGCATACTGGCAGAACGGCTCCATGCGCCGCGCCGCCTTCGCGTCCATGTAATCCCCCGGCTCAAAACCCGTAACCTGCGCGGCAACCTTCGCCTTGTATTCCGCCGTGTCAAAATAAGTGATCGGTCCGAACCCAATGGTCTTTTTCTTCACATTCTGCCAGAATTCCTCCACGGAATTGCCGATCGGTGAGATGACCCCCATCCCCGTAACTACAACTCGTTTCATACTTTTCCTCCTACATATTCATCCCACCGTTGACCTGCAGTGTCTGCCCCGTAATATAAGATGCGCCATCGGATGCCAAAAACGCAACCGCCTGTGCGACATCCTTCGCGGAACCGGCACGTTTTAACGGGATTTGTGCCAACATTCCCTCTTTGACCTGGTCGGGAAGTTTCTGTGTCATATCCGTCTCAATAAAACCCGGTGCCACCGCATTGACGGTGATGCCGCGCGAACCAAGCTCCCTTGCGAGCGACTTGGTCAGCCCGATCAGCCCCGCCTTTGCCGCGCAATAATTTGCCTGCCCCGCGTTGCCGACCACGCCGCTGATGGAAGCAATGTTAATGATCCTGCCCCCCCGCTGCTTTAGCATCAGCTTCGCCGCGTGCTTCATGCACAGAAACGCACCTTTCAAATTCGTATCCAGCACTGCGTCATACTCTTCCTCGGACATTTTTAATATCAGGTTATCTTTCGTGATCCCCGCATTGTTCACCAAAATATCGACCTTCCCGAACGCCGCCATGGTTTCGTCAAACAGCTTTTCGGTATCCTGCGGCAGTGCGACATTTGCCTGTATGGCGATGGCCCTGCCCCCGTTTGCGGCAATCTCTTTGGCCACCTCATCGGCACGTTCCTTCGAGCCGTTGTAATTTACGGCCACCGCCGCGCCGCAGCCTGCGAGCGTGAGCGCGATTTCCCTGCCGATCCCGCGGCTGGCACCTGTCACCAGCGCAACCTTCCCTTCCAACATAAAAAGCACCTCTCATCCTTAAAACTTATGCCGGGCGGCAATATGGGCTGCCCTGCCCTCACATCAGCACGGCAAGCTTTTCCAAATCCTCCGCCTTATCGATGTTGACCACTTCTTTTGTGCGGTCAATTTTCTTTACAAACGACGAAATCGTTTTCCCCGGCCCGATTTCCACAAAAACTTCCACGCCGTCCGCAATCATGCACTCCACGCACTGCTGCCAGCGCACGGAAGAAGAAATCTGCCGGGCGAGCAGGTCGCGGATATTGTCCGCCTCCCGCACATATTCTGCCGTCACGTTTGCGGCATACGGGATTTTTGGCGTGTGGACCGGTATATCCTTCAACGCCTCCAACAGCTTCTCCCCCGCCGGTTTTAACAACGGCGAGTGGAATGGCCCGCTCACGTTCAACGGCACCACGCGTTTTGCGCCGCGCGCTTTCAGCCCCTCGGATGCCGCCTGCACCGCCGCCATCTCACCGGAAATCACAAGCTGCCCCGGACAGTTGTAGTTCGCGATTGCCACGACCCCGGCAGTTTCGGCGCATACCTGCTCCACCACCGCCTGTTCCATGCCAAGCACCGCCGCCATGCCGCCAACGCCCTGTGGGACGGCTTCCTGCATCAGCTGGCCGCGCAGGCGCACGAGACGGATGGCATCGTACAAATCAAGCACCCCCGCCGTCACGAGCGCCGCATACTCCCCAAGGCTTAGGCCTGCCGCCGCCTGCGGGAGGATCCCCATCGCATCAATTTTTTTCAGCATTGCCCCGATGGTCGTGACCATGGCCGCCTGCGTGTATTCCGTCAGGTTTAACCTGTCATTTTCCTCAAAGCAAAGCGCCTTCATATCCATGCCAAGCAGCTGTCCTGCCCTCTCAAATACTTCCCTGCTCTCCGGGAACCGTTCATAAAAGTCCTTCCCCATCCCCGCATATTGGGCTCCCTGCCCCGGGAATACGAACGCCATTTTCCTCATTCCAAAAAACCATACCTTTCCCAGCCAAACTTTGCTGTTTTTCCCTTATACCGCACGCTTTTTTTTGTCCAGGACCGCAAAGAACGAAATCGCGATGACCGCCATCGTGAGCACCCCCGACACAAACCCCCACAACGTGGACGCACGCCGTTTCACACTGCGCACACCGTTTTGGAAACGTTTGCCCATATCGGTGCGGATCGCCTCGCCCCACTCGTAGGAGAGTGGTATTTTCTCGGTCTTTTTGCGGCGCAGGCGCTTTTTTTCTTTTTCCGCCCCCGCCGTCCGTGCTATTTCATCCGCGTCATCCTTGCGCCAGTTTTTTTCTTTGATAAAGGTCGCAAGCCATGCTGCCCGGCTCCGTGTAAGGTCTGTTTCCATGTAGTCACCCTCCAAAAGTTCCACATCCAAATCCCCCATCAGGTCCACAAGCAATTCTTCCGTCAGATCCATTTTCTTCCCCCTATTTTAAGTTCCGCATCCGCCCTTCCAGTGCCAACACCGGCGAAGGGAATTTCCGTCCGCAGGCTCCCGGAAATTCCCTTCCGGCACTGTGCGGGCGTATGCTGTTTTTGGTTCCGCATCCTGGGAAGGTTGGCTATGTACCATCCGCCTCCGAAAATGCGGCTTTGACTTTGCCGCGCAGCCTCGATAGCTTGGTGTCCACCGCGTTGACGGTCATTCCCATCGCCACCGCGATTGCTTTTGAGGACTGGAGATAAAAATATTTCCGCAGCATCAGTTCCCGCTCTTTGTCCGGCAGTGCCCGGATCACCATGCCAAGCAGCCTTGTGCGCTCCTTGCGCAAAACAGTATTCTCTACGCTCTGCGATTGGTCCGCCACCGTGTCCGCAAGCGAGGATAGCTCTTCCCCTGCACGGCATTCCTCGTGGCGCTTTACGTCGCGCAGGCGGTTCAATGCCGTATTGCGCGCGATTACTTTCAGATACGTTGCAAGGGATGCCCTTGTGAAATCAAATTTTTCTACATTGCGCCAAACCTTTAAATATGTGTCATTGACGCATTCCTCGACATCCCCGGTGCGCTCCTTTAAAATCCCGGCTATGATATAGGTCAGAAGCCTCCCATATTTTTCCGCCAGGGCGGAAAGACCCGCGTCCTCCTGCCCCCTGATCAATTCAATGATTTCTTCCTCCGTCATGGCGACCTCCAAAGCCGCACCACAGCCTGCCAAAAAACGGCAGGACTGCGGCACACATTCTATTTATACCCATCCGTTCATCATATCTTGCAGATCCGCATCACATCATTTACATTATTATTTTCAAGGTCGGACGAAGTGACAACAATCAGCGTGCTCCCTTTCTTTACAAGCCCCGATTCCAAAGCCTTTTTGACCGCATAGGAAAACAATGCCTCCGGCGTGTCCATGCGCTCTGCCACAACCGGCCATACCCCCCATGCAAGTTTTAACCTGCGGACACCTTCCTCCTCCATCGTCACGGCAAGGATCGGTGCGGTCGGCTTAAAATCGGAAAGCATGCGTGCCGTGCGGCCGCTTTTTGTGACAACCACGATCGCATCCGCCGCAAGGTAACTTGCAGCGCTATATGCCGAGGCACATACCGCATTTGCCACCGTATGCTCCATCTTCATATGGTCGCGGACAAAATAACGGCTGTAGTCAACGGATTCCTCGGTGCTCAGTGCGATATCCGCCATCGTCTTTACCGCCTCCGCCGGATATTCGCCCGCCGCCGACTCGCCGGAAAGCATAATTGCCGTCGTGCCGTCATAGATTGCATTTGCCACGTCCGACACCTCCGCCCTCGTCGGGCGCGGGTTCTGCGTCATCGATTCGAGCATCTGGGTCGCGGTCACGACAATCTTGCCTGCCTCGTTGCATTTGTTGATCATGACCTTCTGGAGCGCCGGGATTTTCTTGAACGCGATCTCTACGCCAAGGTCGCCGCGTGCCACCATGATACCGTCGCTCTCCGCCAGGATCTCATCCAGGTTTTTTACACCCTCGCCGTTCTCGATCTTGCTGATGATGCGCATCGCGCCGCCGCCATTGTCCTTTAAGAATTTCCGCAGTTTGCGCACATCGTCCGCGCTGCGAACAAAGGATGCCGCGATATAATCAAACTTCTGGCTGATGCCAAATAAGATGTCCTCCTTGTCCACCGGACTTAAATACGGCATCGGGATCGAAACATTCGGCACATTGATGCTTTTATGGTTGCTGACCTTCCCGCCGTTGACCACGGTGCAGATGACTTTCGTCCCCTTGACCTGCGTGACCTTTAGGGCAATCTTCCCGTCATCGATAAGGATGCGGGTTCCCTCCGAAACACTTTTTGCAAGCTTGTCATACGTCAGGCCAATGCGCGTCGCGTCGCCAAGCGTCTCCTTGTCCGTATCCAGCGTAAAGGTCTGGCCTGCCTTTAACATCGCGCTCCCGCCCTCAAAATCCATAAGGCGGATTTCCGGTCCTTTTGTGTCCATCAGAAACGCAACCGGAATCCCGAGTTCCCCACTTACTTTCTGCACGCGCTCCATGCGTTCCCTCTGTGCCGCGTGCGTACCGTGGGAAAAATTGAACCTCGCACAGTCCATCCCGTTTACAATCAGTTTGCGGATCATTTTCTCGTCATCGACGGCCGGACCCAATGTACATATAATCTTTGTCCTTCTCATATTCTCCTCTTTCCGCAAGGCAGCTACCCCTTTCTTTGCCCCGGCGGGTTAGGGTACGATTTGCCTTTGCTTTTTTTGCCCCGGGCTGTTATACTAGAAGTATACCCTTTTTGGCGCAATATTTCAATTACCGTTCCACGATTTTAATGATATTTTTACCAGAATGGAGGCTGACATGACTAGGACAATGGACTTCCGGATGTCGCGCGAGGGGCTGATGGAGGTCGGCGACACCGTAACCCTCGCCGAATCGACACTCAGTACGCTCGCCGGAACCGTATATTACTACACGATCACCCCGGCGCTCGCAATGTCAAACAACACGCAAAAACGCCTAAAAAACCTGACCGGCACCGTGACAAAAATCGTCCCTTACGGGAGCGAGTGGACGGTCACGCTCTCCGTTGAGGAACCGTAGGGCGCACAAAAAACAGGATGAAACCCCGCTTTTGCACGGCGGCCCA
>CAYMGZ010000123.1:0-6855 GCA_964390095.1 uncultured Lachnospiraceae bacterium
AAGTGGAGGCGGGCTCAAAAGAAAACTATGTCTATAAAATGGACAATGGACAGCTTACATTTGCTTATCCGACATATAAGATTACTGGAATTATTGAGCAGTTTAACGGGCTGAAAAAAGTATGTGATGAGCTAGGAACCGAATTATTATATGTCCAATGGCCTTTTAAGGTGGATAAATATAATAATCTGCTTCCGCACCGAAAGGAAGATGATGCAAATAAAAATGCCGACCGCCTGCTTGCAGGGCTTAGGCAAAACCAAATCGCAACGTTGGATTACAGGGAAGTTTTGCATGAGCGGCATGGTTCGGGTGAAGCATATAGTTCTTTATTTTTTAACACCGACCATCACTGGAAGACGGAAACCGCATTTGAGGCGTATACCGATTTGGTGAAGTATCTTGGTGAAAATTATGGATATGAATATAACCCGATGATCGTGGATAAAAATAATTTTATTTTTGAGTGTGTAGAGGATTGTTTTACTGGTTCGCAGGCAAACCGCACAGGAAGATTTTATGGTGGTGTGGATGATTTTACTTATGTTTATCCTGCGTTCGAGACGGATTTTGTCTGGGAAAAATACGGGAAAACCTTGAAAAAGCTGTTGACACGAAAGGGAAGTTTTCGTGAGACATTATTTTTTGAAACCGTGAAGGAAGACCCGGACATCGCAAAACCTTACCGGGATAATTGCTATTTCAACGGAAACCCGGCACTTGTGAGGATTACAAACAATAATGTGGAAAAAGGAAAAATCCTTTTTGTCTGTGATTCCTACAGCAAACCGGTGGTTTCGTTTTTGTCACTTGCAATTCACCATCTGGAGTTTATGGATCTGAGGGATTTTACAAAGATCAGTTTGGTGGATTATATCCGGGAGCAAGGTTTTGAAATGGTCATTGTGGCCTATAATGTGTCAGCAACAAAAAAATCGACTGCGGATTTTTTCAAGTTTGGGGCCGTTGTAGAATAACAGGTTTGGAAGTGTAGGACCAGAGCCATTTCGCCCCGGCACAAACAATGTATGAAACCCTTGCGCGGAGCCAGTCCTTGCAACCTACCGGAAGATTTGAAAATGAACCGTTTGGAGGTTCATTTTCGAATCTTCCATGTGAAAGGGGTCACACCCCAAAACTTTTTGCCAAACCTTCGCCCCTTTTACATTTTATACTTTCTGCATTTCAAGCTGTGCCGTTACCAGCTTATAATAAATTCCCTGCTGTTCCATCAGTTCATTATGTGTCCCGATTTCCGCAATGCTATGCCCGTCAATCACCACAAGCCGGTCCGCGTCTTTCAGTGTTGAAAGCCGATGCGCGATTGCGAATGTTGTCCGTCCGTTCGTCAGGCGTTCCAATGCTTTCTGGATCAGGTATTCGCTCTCGGTGTCAAGGCTTGCCGTTGCCTCATCTAAGATCAAAAGCTTCGGCTCATTCAGGATGGCGCGCGCGATTGCGATGCGCTGGCGCTCGCCGCCTGACAGGGTGAAGCCGCGTTCCCCGACATAGGTATTATACCCGTCCGGCGTGCGGCAGATGAAATCATGCGCGTTTGCCATCTTTGCGGCACGGATCACTTCCTCATAAGTCGCGTCCGGCTTTGCAAACTTGATATTGTTCAGGATCGTACCGGAGAACAGGAAAGTTTCCTGCAATACAACACCGATCTGGGAATGGTAGTTTTCCAGCCGGATGTCACGGATATCCTTCCCGTCGATCAGCAGCCGCCCGTCGTCCAATTCATACAAATGCATGATCAAATTGATCATTGTGGATTTCCCGGTGCCGGATGCGCCGACTAACCCGATCATCTCCCCCGGCTTGACGGAGAGGTTGATATCTTCCAACACCGGCTTGTAGGATTTGTAACCGAACGTCGCGTGCTTAAATTCCACCGCACCATTGATTGCAAGCTCCGTTGCCTGTTCCCGGTCGATGATGTGCGGTTCCTGTGACATGACATCGTTGATGCGCTCCACGCTGTTGACAAGGTTCATCAGCTGGCGTGGGAGGTTGGTCAGCCAGTTTAAGTACATATAGAGCATCGAGGTGTAATTGATAAACTGCAATAATTCACCCGGTGTTTTCCTGCCGTCTAAGACGCGGACACCGCCGAAATAGGTGATCAGGTATACCCCGGCACCCATCACGAAGGAGAGCATCGGGAAAAAGATTGCCCAGAACACCTCATTTTTCCGGTTGATGGCAGCAAAGGAATCCGCAAGCTCGTTGAAATGTTTTGCCTCCGCTGCTTCCTTCCCGTAGGATTTTACCACGCTCATGCCGGAGATCACATCCTGCAGCGAACTGTTGACATCATCATCCTTCTGCCATTGCCGGTGGAACCGGCGGTGGATGTTTTTCTTAAATGCCGTGGACAAAATCAGCCCAAACGGAATAAAAACAAAAGAGATCAGCGCCAGCCTTGCATCGAGGATCAACATATAAATAATGTCGAAGATGAAGATGATAACAACCGTAAACATGTTGCAGAATACGTCCTCCATAAACATCTTGACACGGTTGGTATCATGTACGACACGGTTCATCAGTTCACCGGGGCGGCGGTCATTGATGAAGGAAAGCGAGAGCACCTGGATTTTGTGGTACAGCTTCGCCCGCAGGTCTTTGCTTAGCGTTGAACCAAGTTTTGCGCAAAGATAAGCCTTGGTGATATTCAGTATAACCATGCCGATGCTTAGGCCAAAAATAATGCCAAGGAAAAAATAGGCCTGTTGCAATGTTCCTTTGCGGTCGTGCAGTACATCGTCAATCAGGTGTTTCTGTATTTCCGGGTTGAGCAATGTGGCCACTGCGGCAAGTGCCATTACAGCAAAGATCACAATGAGCTGTTTTTTGTAAGGGGTCAGCATGGACAAAAATTGTTTTGTCGTTCCGCCGCCCTGCCTGCTGCAATGAGGGCATTCCCTTGTGCCCGGAAGTGCCCGGTGGCATTTCGGGCAGGTGCGCTCGTACTCATCACTGGAAACAAGGTTCATATTTCCGGAAAGGAACATCATAAGCCCGCGCGCAACATAGGAAAAGCGTGCGAGGTGCTTGCCGGAAAAACGTGCGAGGATACGTTCCTCGCCATCGGTCTTCACAAGGAAAAGCCCACAGTCAATCTGAGGCTCGCTGGCAACTTTTTCACAGTCGGACAGCAGGTACTGTCCTTTGCGCGTTCCCCGGCTTAACACGACGATGCGCTTGCGTGTCGCTACAACATAGGAATCATCGAGGAAATCCCCGTGTTCATCAATATCGAAGGGAACGCAGTAGCAGATTTCCTCCCCGGACGGCAATGCTAAAAGTGCTATATTTTCCTGGGATAAATCATATTTTAGTATCATGGTTCCTCACATTCTGCCGTCTGTGTACGGCTTAATATTTTGGAAAATTGTGTGGTGGTGCAGGGTGGATGAAGGTTTGACCGTATCCGTCCGCCTGCCGCATCAATTTTTTACAGGAACAGATCCAGTTTTTTCAATTCCTTTGCGGACAGTTTCATAATGTCCGGAATTTCAAAGCGGTTTTCGTCAATATCCGAGATCAGGATACGGGTTTCCGACAAATGGACAACTGCGTGCCCGCCCATATTGATCGTAAAGCGGCACGCGCCGCGGTCGGTGACAACCTCAAAGTAGGCGTAGCCGTACTCCTCCTTGATATTGACGATCTTTGTGATGATTGGCGTAAAATAGCGCAGGTTTATTTGTTCGGTCAGCATCTGCGCAGTTTCCTTCGTGACATTTTTCATGTCCTCGATAATGCCGATTTCCTTGGAATGCTCATCCGGCGTGCGGATGGAGATATATTTTTCCGGGTCGGAAAATGGAAACATGCGCACGACCTGCACGCGCGGGTAGAACTCATCCCCGATGCGCACGCTGACAAATCCGCCGTCCGTGCGTTGAAACTTTGCGTTGTCCTTGTTGATATAGCGGAGTTTGAGCATTTCTTCCGTTTCCTTTTCCATCTGCTCTAAGTTGAAATCTTCATGGTCCCCGCCGCCCGGCGGGGTCTTGCCAAATGGTGCCATAGCCTAAGATCCTCCTATTCTGAGTTCCGCAGATCTCCTACACAACGCCCTTATCGTGGAAGGGATTTTATCCGCATGGCTTCTAAAATCCCTTCCGGCGTTGTTCCGGAGATCTGCTGATTTGAGTTCCGCAAAATCCTCCGCGGATTTATTCAATTCCCTTTAGTGCCAGTGCCTTCGTCTGAAGTTCCATTAACTTATAATACGTTCCGCGCAGTTCGGTCAGTTCCGCCTGCGTTCCTTCCTCCGTGATCTCCCCATTGTCAATTACGACAAGGCGGTCCGCATCGCGCAGTGTGGAGAGACGGTGGGCGATGGAGATTGTCGTGCGTCCTTTGATTAGATAATTGATTGATTCCTGGATGGCTTTTTCCGTTTCCGTGTCCACGGAAGCCGTTGCTTCATCCAAAATCAGGATTTTCGGGTTGGCTAAAATCGCGCGCGCGATTGAGATACGCTGGCGCTCGCCGCCGGATAATTCCCGCCCGGCGGAGCCGATGATTGTGTCGTAACCGTCCGGCATCCGCAAAATAAAATCATGTGCACTCGCAAGCACTGCCGCGCGGATGATCTCTGTTTTGGTCGCGTCCGGGTTTGCGTAGGCGATATTCTGCTCGACCGTACCCATAAAAATATAAGTTTCCTGCGAGACCATCGCGACATTGCGCCGAAGGTCGTGGAACGCTAAGTCGCGCACATTCACGCCGTCAAAATAAATCGCACCCTCCTGCGGGTCGTACATGCGCGAAATCAGGTTGACGAGCGTGGTCTTGCCCGCGCCGGAGCGCCCGACAATGCCGAGCATCTCGCCTTCCTTGATATGCAGGTTGATATTTTTTAGTACCGGCTTGTTGATCTCATAGCCGAACGTCACATGGTCAAGGACAATCTCACCCTTCGGCGCAGGCATCGCGACCGGGGTTTCCCTCTCCTGCACTTCCGGGATGGCATCCAAAATCTCAAACATGCGCTGTGCGCTGTTGATGCTGTCCGACCACCAGTGGAAAATATGGGAGAAGAAATTCATCGGTCCGGAAAGCTGCCCGACATAGCCGACAAAAGTAATCAGCACACCGAGGTCAAAATTTGTGCCCGAAAGTACGAGGGCAACGCCGATAAACCAGACGATCATGCCGGTCAGTTCCTGCGTGGTTGAGTACAGGAAAGTAAATTTGTTGTCAAAACGCACAATTGCAAGCTCCGCGTCCTTCATGCGTGAATTGTTGGTGGAAAAGCGCGTCAGTTCCCGCTGTTCCTGCCCGAATGCCTTAACCACGCGCGCACCGGTCAGGTTGTCGTTGACCTGGCTGTTTAAAGAGCGCTCCGCGCGGTGTCTCCTGCCGAACAGGCTCCAAAGGTGTGGGCGCAGCTTCATACCGACCACCACGGAGATCGGCAGCAGGACGCAGGCGATGATAGCCAGTTCCCAGCGGATGGAAAACATGACAATCAGAGTGGATATAATCACAAATGTATTTATCAGTATGTATGGTGCGCCATCAATAAAGAAACCGGTTACACGCTCTGCATCCCGCAGTACGCGGGTCATCAGGCTTCCGGTCTGGCGGCTTTTGTAAAAACTAATGGAGAGCTTGCCCATAGCACCAAAAATATCTTTTTTTAAGTCGCGCACAACGCTCGTAACAATCTGCGCCGTGAAAACGCCTTGCAAAACCGAAAGAAGCTGCAGTGACAACTTGGCAAAAAACATGGTCAAAACAATGAGCAAAAGTGCTGTGACAAAGCGCCCATCCTCAATCCCAAGCTTCGCAAGGAACGCGGAATCTTTTTCCAATATATGGTCGTAAAGCACGGTTCCGTTTAAATACGGCCAAACAAGGTTGAGTGCCGCAATGCCTAAAAAGCAGGCCAGCATGACCGCAAGTTTGCCCCAGTACGGCTTAAAGTAGCGCAAAACCCGCATGAAAATCGTGCCGCGCTCCATACATTTCGGGCAGATCTTACGGTTGCGGTTCGGGTACATTGTGCCGCATTTCGGGCAGTATTCATCCTCCTCGTCCTCCTCCTGCATAAAATCCGGCTGTGGGTTTTTGATGCGGTCAAAAGCGCGCACAAGCCGGTGCATATTTTTCATATGCAGGTTGGAAAACGCCGCAAGTGCCTTACCGTCGTTCGCAATCAACAGGCCGCAGGCCACCTGCCGTTCAATTTTTACGGACTCCAGTTCAGCAACCGGATAAGAGCAAAACGCCCAGTTTTGTCCGTAATCCGTTTCCAGATCCCCCCTTTTGCTGTAGCCCTTAAAAGAACGGATGCGGGAGGGATCGGGCGGGGAAGTGAGCAGACAGAGCTTGTCCGCAGTCAGGATCACATATCCGTCCGCGTACTCGCAGTTTGTATTCATATCCGTGGCGGACGCACAAAGCAGGTCGTCAACGGATATGCCATTCCGCGAGAGCAATTCAAGGACGGATTTGGGTAATTTTACCTTTTCCATGACAGGATAACCCCCTTGATAGTGTACTTGTTTCAGTAGTTTTCAGTAACATAATTCTTGTGAGATGCATTTTCCATTATAGCACGAATCTATGTTCGAATGCAAGGAAAACTGGCGCAAAATATCATGCAATTTTGGAAGCTTTTCTTTTTTATATATCTTTGTGCATTTTTGATGCTTTTTCATGCGATTCATCATGCAGGCACGGTCCGGGCGGATGCCGCCATTATTTTTCCATGTACCATTTTTTCAACACATCTTCCGCTTTTTTCAAATGGATATTAAACCCGGCATCCTTTTCGGCTTCCCCCCGCGTTGTGTAAATCCGTGTGCTCCAATCCCACCAGAAAAATCC
>CAYMGZ010000123.1:6865-7965 GCA_964390095.1 uncultured Lachnospiraceae bacterium
CACTCCTCACGCGAAAAAACCGACAGGCAGGAATCATAAAAGCGCGCCTGTTCTTCCTCATCCCAAGGAAACTCGCAGTGTGAAAAATCCCACGGCATCATCGCACAGCCCCTTGCACTGCGGCAGCCAATTTCCATAAAGATTACCTTTTTCCCCAGTTTTTTTGCAAGCGGCCTTAAATGGTCACGTACCTTTTCCCATGCCGATACCATATTTTCGAGGCTCTCGCCCGGAATCTTTGCAACCGGGAAATATGCCGAGGTTCCGACATAATCTAACGCGTCAAACCAGGAAACCTGGTCTTCCTTGCCGTGGTTGGTATTGTAAACAAGGAGACCACGGTAAACCTGCCGCACCTTCGCAATCAGTTCCCGCCAGTAATCCGCCTTGCGCTCCGTGCCAAGCATCTCACAGCCGAGGCAGAACATCTCGCAGCCCGTGTCCGCCGCCAGCTCCGCATAGTGCAGCAAAAATGCGGTGTAGCTTGCAAACCATTTGCTCCAGTAAACATCCCTGCCGACCATATCCCCGTCCGGGAAATCAATCTGCGCCCTCCACGCGCCGTCCCGGCAATTGACCATCGGCTTTAAGCACACTTTGATCCCCCGGTCATGTGCGCGGCGGATGGCAAGGGTAATATCTTTGTCGGAAGCATTTTTCTCGTAGTCAAATAATATTTTCGTCGAAGCATAACTTTCCTGGTCAACCGCCACCGCCAGACAGACCCAGTTTACGCCGGTGGCAAACAATAAATCCTGTGAGGCAACCGCCTCCGGCGTGCGGTACATCCCACGCCCACCGCCATATCCGTAAGTGTATCCTTTTATTTCCATACTTTCCCCCTTTTATGGTTTTCACCATTTTTGTTGTTTTTGCTGTTACCGGAGTTAATTTTAAAATAATGAATAAGAAAAGTAAATGTATTTTCCTGCGATAAGGATGTTTTTTATATTAGGGTTGAAAGGAATGGACTGTGCCGGTCGCGGGCAATGGATATTTTCTATTTAGCTGGCAGCATAATGATAACATAATGAAATAGATTGATTTTTGCGTTGCAATAACATATAATAAGTAAGATCGTACCATAAGACTGCAGCTAT
>CAYMGZ010000124.1:0-7938 GCA_964390095.1 uncultured Lachnospiraceae bacterium
AGTCACATCATCTCTATTTTCCCACCACTGCCTAATAAAATCTGTTTTATCAATGTAAAAGCTGTTCTCTGTTATTAACTTTTCAAAACTTTGAATACCAATCCCTACGGTTCTTGCCATGATAATTACCCCCATGCATTTCTCAGGAAATATTGATCCCCAAAATTTATTTTCTTTTTTTCGAATGAATTAATCCTGTTTAAAAACTCCTGATAGGTTTCCATCGTCCCCATAAAAAACCATCCTTCCCCGTTATCCTATAGCCGGCTACTGCAAACTCTCCCCGATTGTCTGCAGCAAACTCTTCCCTGCATCCGCCGCGTCCTGTGTCAGTTCCCAGATCATAATCCCGCCCAGATTTTCTTTTGCGTACCTTGTCTTCTTTGCTATGGTGTCCACACCATTATAATAGACATCCATCCCGTTGTAAGTCACATGGTCTTTGCCATACGCATCCGGCACGCTCTCTAAAATCGTTCCATAATCCGCCCAGCTCGGTCGGGCGTAAAACGGAACGCCCAGCACAACCTTATGGGCAGGCACCCCCCTTGTCTCCTTCCAGTAGGTTCCACAGTCCACGGCAAACTGGTACTGGGAATGCCGCTCGCCGTCGCCGCCGTCATATGCCATGATATTGATGAAATCCACGGCGTTGAGCACCGCGTTCGTGTGCGCCGCAGCGTCATAATAAATATTCCCATCCGCCGTCGCACCGCTTAATACCGCCGCCGTCAAAAGCTTTCCCCCCGCGTGGAGCTTTTCCGACAAAATCAGCATCAGGGCTTCGTACTGTCTGGCGCTGGTCCCGTCCACACGCGGATGCTCCCAATCCATGTCCACACCGTCAAAACCATATTCCTCACACATGGCAATGATATTTTCGGCGAACCGGGTGGTTCTGGCATCATCCGAAGTTGCTTCCATAAATACATTTTCCAACGGGGTGTCATTGTAACTCCAGCCGCCGACGGACAACAGCACCTTTGCCCCGTTTGCGTGGGCTGATTTAATGAGTGCCTTCGCTGTTCCGGGATTTTCCAGATCCCGCAGGCCGCCATCTATGGTCGGGATGGCAAACGCATAGCAGACATGGGTCAGCACACCAAAATCCACGGCAGAAAGTTTGTCAGGCTTCCAGCTTGGATAATAGCCCACCACCTTAAAATCGGTCAGCGTGGTATCTTTTGGGGCGGATGCGTCAACCGGGACATTTCCCACCCCTTCCGGCTCTGCCGGTTCACCGTCCACAATACCCAGATCCTCCCACACATCACTGCGGTCGGGCTGTTCCCCCTGCGTCCACCATTTCGCGCGGTATCTGCGCCCACCATAACTCACCGTGTCACCTCCTGTATAAACAGCGGATTGATCCCATGGATCGGCCGATGGTTCCGGCGCTTTTGTCGGGGCAATGGACGGGGTGGCCGACGGATCCGCAGACGGGCTCGGACTGCTGCCTGCCTCCGATTCTTCTGTCGGGATAGACACCGAATCCGCAGACGCTTCCCTCCCCGTCCGGGAAACGATGCACAGGCATATTATCAAGGTTACCAGCGCCCCAAGGATAAATCCCCCCAACGCACAATAAATCCGCTTCCTTATCTCCATAAAATCCTCCGCCTCATTCAAGCCTGATCGGCACCACAACCTCTTTGCAGCTTAAAGCGGTTTCCCTGCCCTAAAGCCTCAACTGATAAACCCGGTATCTCCCGATTCCTTCCTGCCACCCTTTCCATTAATCACCGCGCGAAAAATGCCACCGCGATCGCCCCCGGTCCCGCGTGCGTACCGATCGCACCGCCCACGGAAGTGATCTTAAGCTCTTCCAATTCCCCTTTCCAGATTGCCTCGCTGTCATGGATATATTTTTGCAGCAAGGCATCGCTTAAACCCGTGTAGCCTAAAAAGTGCGGCATGGAAAAATCAATCCCGCCCGCCTTTTCAATCTCCTGCCCCAAAAGATTGTTCCCCTGTCTGGAACCGCGCGCCTTGCCTAGTATCTCCACCTCGCCATCCACAATCGCGATCACGGGCTTGATCGAAAGAAGCCCACCGGCAAATGCCACAGCCTTTGAAATCCTCCCACCCTTTTTTAAATATTCCAACGTATCCAGAAGCGCCACAAGGCGGATGCGCTTTTTCGCCTCCTCAAGCTTTGCCGCAATCTCCCCCGCGGACATGCCCTGATCCCGCAGGCGGATGGCATATTCCACCAGCGCATGCTGCCCCACGGTGACATTTTCGCTGTCCACGACAAAAACTTTCCCCTCGTAGGCCTCTGCCGCCACCACCGCACTCTGCCAGGTTCCGGACAGCTTTGCCGACATTGTAATCACCACGGCATCATCACCGTTTGCCACTGCCCTTTTATATGCCTCCTCAAAAACAAAAGGCGTTGCCTGGCTTGTGTGCGGCAGTTCATCACTCTCCACCAATTTTTCATAAAATTCCTCATGTGACAGATTGATGCCATCCTGATATTCCACTTCCCCGAACGAAACCGTCAGCGGAATAAACTCAAAATTCTTGATGTTTTCCCGAATCATATCCGATGCGGAATCTGTAATAATCCTGATACCCATATGTATACCATATCCTTTCTGCGGGTGCAAAACGCCGCCGCCCTGCCCCGCCAAAGCCTGACTTTTCGCCCGGCGGATTTTTACCGGGCCATGCCCCAAAATGCAAGTGCCCGGAACTACTATGATAACTTTACCCACAAATCCACATTTTCTTGCAAAACAGCAATCAAATATCTTTTTTCCCCGAAAACAAAAAATAAAGCAAAGGTATCCTTTTTATAATCTGTATGGTCAACAGGGTGGTGGCAAAGGCACACAATGACGATGCGGATATCACAAGGAACGCTTCCTCCGTCGCCGCATAAAATATTATCTCCCAGACAATGACCCAGACAAAATGGAAAATATATAGCAAAAAAGAATCCTGTGCCAAAAAACTTACCACCCTGTTCTCCCTGTTTAACAGATTCTCCCCAAAACAAAGAAATGTCAATATCCCAAACACTCCGGAGCAATACATCACAGCCGTATGAAGTAATTCGTATTCCCCGCCACTCCACAAAAACAAGTGCACATTCCCTATCGTTGCCGCCAAAAACACTGCAAGATAGCCATACTTATATTTTTGCAGCCTCCCCATATTCCCTTCTTCCGAAAATACATAATATCCTTCCAGATATAAAAGCAAATAAGTAAGGATCGCTTTGCTTCCAAGCTTCACCGGCATAAGGGACATCGCGGCAATGCACCAAAAGACCATGGAAAAAACATTTATTTTTGCATTTTTATACTCGTGAACGCATTTAATTGCCGCTTTCAGTTCTCGATTGCCAATGCGTTCACTCGTTATACTGTGCGGACGGCAATTATTTACGTTTGTGGGTATAAAATCCGGAATGTATTTTTTCTGCAGGAAGATTGGCACAATACTGCCAACGCTGATCACAAACAGATATAATAAAAACCATAAATGCCCCACGCCAAAACCGCCGTCATATCCCGTCAGATCCGTCCATTTCCGAAAAAATACTATGCAATGTGAAAAATAATTTCCCGTGTACCCACAGTTTGCACAATCTGCAAGATATGCCATGACCGGCATGACAAAAAAAATCCCGGCAAGCAGGGGCAGCAGCAGCCGGATGCACCGCTCCTTAATGTATTGCTTATAAGTGCGCCGTCCCAAGGAATATTTCATACTCATGCCTGCAAGGATAAAAAGCAGCGGCATATGCCATGGAGATACCGCGACAACAAAAGAACTGGCCGCGGTATCCCCAAAAAACAAAATATAATTCCCCTCCCCCCAGGTATTCCATGCCATCGCCGCATGATACGGGAAAAGCAAAAGAACGCAGAGCAACCTTAAATAATCGACCCAAACTTTCCTTCCCATAATTTAAACCAGCCCCGCACTCTTTAAAATGTAAATCCACATTGTCAGTGTAAATGCGGAAAACAATGTGGTCAGCACAATGATGCTTGATGTAATCACCCCATCATTGCGCATGTTCTTCGCCATAATATAACAGCTTGGCGTGGTCGGCGAAGCAAGCATGACAAGCAGTGCGATCAGTTTCTCATTGCGGAAGCCGAATAACACCGCAGCCGGGAGGAAAACCGCCGCGAACCCGACCAGTTTTAAAAATGCCGCAGCGCAGGAAGGTTTTAACTTCGCGAGCGCCTTTTTTCCCTCAAAACCCGCCCCGATCGCGATCAGTGCAAGCGGGGAAGCCATCGACGCTAGGTTCGCAACCGTTTTGTCCACCACCGCCGGAAAGTCGATCCGCAGCAGGGATATCGCGATCCCCGCCGCGATTGCAAGGATGATCGGGTTTTTTAGGATGTTGATGCCCGCCTCCCGCAGTTTCGCGCGGTCGGCGCGGCGTGTGCGGGGCAAGGTGTCCTCTGACACAGCGGGGTTTTTTATCCTTCCCGCCCTGCTTCCTTCCGGTGCACTCCCTTCCGACACCGGCTTCGCCTCATCCTCCGCATTTGCCTCAAACGTCAGCACAATCACCGAATAAATATTGTACAGCGGCACACTCCCGATAATCATCAGCGGTGCCATCCCCGAATTCCCATACATATTCTGGATGAACGCAATGCCAAGCACCGCCGCACTGCTGCGGAACGATGCCTGCACAAAAGCACCGATAATTTCCCTGTCCTTCAGGATGCGCTTTGCCGCGAACCAGACCGAAAAGAAACTGATCGTTGTCACCGCGGCGCAAAACAATACATATTTCAGATCAAACATTGCCCGGATATCCACCCCGGCAATATCCCGCAAAAGCAGTGCAGGGAGCGTCACCGTAAAATTAAATTTGTTTGCCACGCGGACAAACTCCGCGTTAAGCATCCTGGCCCGCGCCAGAACATACCCCAATACGATGATGAGGAAAACCGGCACGGTCGCGTTGATGCTGTACAGAAAATTTTCCATTTTTCCCCTTATCTGTCCGATGACATTTTTCCAAAGGCTTTTCACCTTCCCTGATGCCGGTCAACCCTGCAAAATCAGTACGCTTTCCCCCAGTATACCAATTTCTTTGCCGGTTTCCCGCAGCATACGCAAGTTTCGGCGATGCGCTCCTGCACAAACGGCATACAGCGCGAAGTTGCCCCTGTCTTTTCCTTGATCTCGTCCTCACAGGCGCGTTCCCCGCACCACATCGCCTTGACAAAGCCCGGCTTGTTCGCCACGATATCACGGAATTCCTCGGTCGTATGTGCCTCATAGGTATGCGCGTCGCGGTGGGCAAGCGCGCGGGCAAGCATATCCCTCTGCATCGCATCAAGGATTTCGCCTGCTTTCTCTGCAATTTCGTCAAGGGAAACAACAATTTTCTCCCTTGTGTCACGGCGCACAATCACTGCCTGGTTCGCCGCGATATCCTTTGGCCCGATCTCAACACGGATCGGGATACCGCGCATTTCCTGCTCCGAGAATTTCCAACCCGGCGTTTTGTCCGTATCATCGACCTTCACGCGGAACGCGGCCAGCTTTTCCTTTACCTCCACCGCCTTTTCCAATACCCCTTCCTTTTTCTGCTGGATCGGGATAATCATGATCTGGGTCGGCGCGATCTTCGGCGGAAGCACCAGCCCGCTGTTGTCACCGTGCACCATGATCACCGCCCCAATCAGCCGGGTCGTCATCCCCCACGAAGTCTGGTGTACGTATTTTAACGTATTATCCTTATCCGTGTACTGGATGCCAAACGCCTTTGCAAAACCATCGCCAAAATTATGGCTTGTGCCGGACTGCAATGCTTTGCCGTCATGCATCAGCGCCTCGATCGTATAGGTTGCCTCGGCACCCGCGAATTTTTCCTTATCCGTCTTGCGCCCCTTGACCATCGGGATGGCAAGCACCTGCTCGCAGAAATCCGCATAGACATTTAACATCTGCTCCGTGCGCTCCTCGGCTTCCTCGGCTGTCGCGTGCGCCGTATGCCCCTCCTGCCACAAAAACTCCATTGTCCGAAGGAACGGCCTTGTCGTCTTCTCCCAGCGCACGACCGAGCACCACTGGTTATATACCTTCGGCAGGTCGCGGTAGGATTCGATGATGCGCGAATAAAAATCGCAGAACAGTGTCTCCGAGGTCGGGCGCACGCAGAGCCGCTCCGTCAGTTCCTCCCCGCCGCCGTGCGTCACCCATGCCACCTCCGGCGCAAAACCCTCGACATGGTCTTTTTCCTTTTGCAGAAGCCCCTCCGGGATGAACATCGGCATGTATACATTCTCCACCCCGACCTCCTTAAAACGTGCGTCGAGCTCCTTCTGGATCAGTTCCCAGATCGCGTAGCCCGCCGGGCGGAAGATCGTGCAGCCCCGCACGCCGGAATAATCCACGAGTTCCGCTTTCTTGACTACGTCCGTGTACCACTGGGCAAAATCCTCCTCCATTGGTGTGATTGCTTCCACTAATTTTTTTTCGTCTGCCATGATGACATTCCCCTTTCTGGTTTTAAATTTTGGTTTAGAATTTTGGTTTCTAATTCTGATTTCCGGCTTTCCATTCCATTTTTGCGCTTAGTTTTCGCGTTCTGTTTTTGCGCCCCTGCGCACAAAAAAAGGTCCCTTATATCACTATAAGGGACCGAAAACTCGGCGGTACCACCCTAATTAACTGCGTTCTCCGGGATCCTGCTACAGGCGCGGAAAATGCGCAATCCTCTTTGTTTCCGCTAACGCCGGACTGCGCCCTGCTTTCGCAGGAAGGCTCCAAGGCAGGTTCCGCGCGCGCTGCGGGGAAGCTCTCACCATGTGCTCCCTCTCTTTGCCGCCCGCTCTCACATACTAGTCCTCTTCTACGCCGGAATATCTCTTGATGGTTATAGATTCTAAAACAATGTAATGGGTTTGTCAAGAGACATTTTCTTCATTATCCACCTTCTGCCCGTGCGCCGCTTTGGCGGCTTACTTCTTTGCGGCAGCCTTCTTTTTCTTTGCCGCTTTCATCATAGAATGAACCTTCTGCAAATCACCACCATCAATTAAGACCGTCTTTCCCTCAAAAGCAAAGCCATATGTCCGGATGGTTTCTTTTAGAAATCCCTCATCAAGGAAAGAAGTGGCGTATTTCTTGTCCTCGATCTGCTTTAAGGCTGCTAAAACAGTTGCTGCTAAATCCCCGCCATCCGCTGGGTCATGTACCTTAAACTCTAAGATGATGGCGGGCAGATCCTTCTTTTTGGGTTTTAGGAAGACATCATATCTGCCGTAACCACTTTCCCTGTTTGAAGTAACCGCATACCGGTCCGCTAAATCTACCATCAGCCCCAAGACAAAACCATGATAGAACCTTTCTGGCTCTGCTTCTTCGGAAGGCTTATTCCCAGAATCAAAAAACGAAAATGTTCTCAATGCCACATCATTCATGTACCTGTTCATCAATTCCACGTCATTATCAAGAAGTGCCTTGAGAAATTCATTGTATTTTCTGATCGGTGAAAACCATCTGTGAATCATCGACCGAAACATCTCACGGACTTCTTCATTCGTAATCTTTAAATCATACTCATTGCGCCCTGATTGATTTGCTATTGTCAAATATCCACTTGCAAAGAGCAGACTCCAGACAGATGTTTCATTATCCACAGACAAATCCGCCTTCAGTAAACTAAAGTCAATATGGTCGCTGATCTCTACACGAACCGTCCCCCCTGCCATTAACCGCTCCATTGCAATCTTCAGTCCGTCACTCCCCCCTTGGAGCAGTTCGTCAACCAAGTCGTTGTTACTGGTATTTGCCCAATAACATTGAAACCTTTTCTCATCAAGAAAATTTGTGATAGACCAAGGGTTATAGATATTTGCCTTACTCCCAATGGTAAACCCATCATACCAGAATTCAACCTCTTTTTCCTTATCCTCTAATTCAAATTCTTTTAAAGCTGCTGAAACT
>CAYMGZ010000125.1:0-7921 GCA_964390095.1 uncultured Lachnospiraceae bacterium
AAGAGGTACCGCAGGCAGGATAGCAGTATGTATGGGTATAAAAATGGAAAAAAATTACAAATCCGGTTTTGCCGCCCTGATCGGACGGCCCAATGTCGGGAAATCAACCTTGATGAATCTTTTGGTCGGGCAGAAGATTGCAATCACTTCCAATAAGCCGCAGACGACAAGGAACCGTATCCAGACGGTATATACCGAAGGGCGCGGCCAGATCATTTTCCTTGACACGCCGGGGATCCATAAGGCGAAAAACAAGCTGGGGGAATATATGGTGAACGTGGCGCAGCGCACGCTTTGTGAGGTGGATGTCATCCTATGGCTTGTGGAGCCGACGACTTACATCGGGGCAGGGGAGCAGGAGATTGCAAAGAAGCTTGCAGAGGTGGATACCCCCGTCATTCTTGTCATCAACAAGATCGACACGGTAAAAAAAGAAGAAATTTTAACCTTCATCGCGGCATACAAGGACATCGTGGATTTCGCGGAGATTGTGCCTGTCTCCGCGCTGAAAGCGGAGAACACCGACCGGCTTTTGGATGTGGTTTTTCAGTACCTGCCCAAAGGACCGATGTACTATGACGAGGATACGGTCACGGACCAGCCGGAGCGCGCAATCGTGGCGGAGCTTGTGCGCGAGAAGGCGCTGCGCCTGCTCTCCGATGAGATCCCGCACGGCATCGCCGTCCAGGTCGAGCGCATGAAGGAGCGCCCCGGAGGAAAGCTTGTGGATATTGAGGCAACCATCATCTGTGAGCGGGATTCCCACAAGGGCATCATTATCGGGAAACAGGGGGCGATGTTAAAAAAAATCGGCACGCAGGCGCGCATCGAAATGGAAAATTTGTTGGATACGAAAGTAAACCTAAAGCTCTGGGTGAAGGTCCGCAAGGACTGGCGGGAGAGCGAGGCAATGCTGAAAAATTTTGGATACCGGGAAGAAGTGTGAATTTTCTTCCATTTTTTGATAGTTTAAAAAATTTTGTTGCGGATACCCTATTTGTGTAGGTCATCAGGAAGACGGATGCGCGGCTATATGCGGTACGGCCGGCGCAGGCAAACAGGGAGGCGCAGTTATGAGGAAGCAGGAAAATTACTGGAGGAGATTTGAGCAGACAGGCGGCGTGCTGGATTATCTGAATTATACGGCATGTGCGAGGGAGTCCTACGGCGTGCCGGAAGATTACGAGTTTCCGGCAAGGAACGGGCTGCATGATCTCGCCCCGGAAGATGACGATGAGGAAGATGAGGTAGAGGACGATGGTTGGGATGCTCACCGTGAATGGGATGGTACTTTCGGCTATGCCAATGGGAGAATACGATAAGCGGTTGACGATACTGACGGTGGAGCGCGGTAAAATCAGTGCATTTGCGAAGGGAGCGAGGAAACCAAACAGCTCCCTTCTCGCATGCAGCCAGCCATTTTCCTACGGGGAATTCACCGCCTATGCGGGCAGGGATTCCTACACGGTGACAAATGCTGCAATCAGCAATTATTTTCCGGGTCTGCGCGAGGACCTTAACAGATTGTACCTTGGGATGTATTTCTGTGAATTCGCGGATTATTTCACAAGGGAGGGCAATGATGAGCGCGAGGTGCTAAAGCTTTTATACCAGTCCCTGCGGGCGCTGGAGAGCAAAAAATTTCCTGCCGCGCTGGTGCGGCGGGTGTATGAGTTAAAGCTGGTTGCAATCGAGGGGGAAGCCCCGCAAGTATCCGCCTGTTCCTGCTGTGGGGAAAAGGAGGCAGAAAGGCTGACATATTTCTGTATGGAGAAAGACAGCGTTATATGCGATTCCTGTGCAAAAAAGATGGTACCGCTTTCAGCGTTAAAGCCGCTTTCAGCGTTAAAGCCGCTTTCAGCGGCTTGCCTCTATGCGATACAATATGTGGTATGTACGCCGAGTGCACAGCTCTACCGCTTTTCGCTTAAGGACGCGGTGCTTGCCGAGTTTGGCAGTCTTGTGGAACAGTACATAAAAAAACATATCGGGCGGGAAATGAAGACATTGCAGGTATTAAAAACAATGCAGTTTGGGGAGGAAGACGGCGGATGTTTTCTATACGGAAAAGAGCAGCCCTGATGTGTTTGCGGCAGATTTTGGAATACCAGAAAATGCATAAGTGGCATGGGCAGAGACAACGAGGGGGGCAGGAATGGGGAAAAAACTTTCGGAGATGAGCTTGGATGAGCTTTGGCAAATATTTCCGATTTTTCTGACCGGACATAAGGAATGCTGGGCGGATTGGTACCGCGAGGAGGAGGAGGCATTAAAAAAACTTTTGCCGCCGGAGCAGCTTGTGCGCATCAGCCATATCGGGAGCACGGCGGTCGCGGGGATCTGGGCAAAGCCCATCATCGACATCCTCGTGGAACTGGCAGAAGGTTCCGCGTTCCAAACGGCAGGGAAAATTCTTACGGGGAATGGCTACCTTCTGATGTCGGAAGGGGAGGGGCGGATGTCCTTTAACAAAGGTTACACGGAACAGGGCTTTGCCGAGAAGGTATACCATCTGCATTTAAGGTATGCCGGGGACAACGATGAGCTTTATTTCCGGGATTATCTGGTGGACCACCCGGAGGTGGCGGGGGAATACGAGCGGATGAAGATCCGGCTCTGGAAGCGGTACGAGCATGACAGGGATGGCTATACCGATGCGAAGAACGGCTTTGTCTCCCAATATACAAGGGTGGCGAGGGAGCTGTATGGGGATTTTTATGACAAATGACCAGGTAAAATAAAAATAAACAAGAAGGGCATCTTCCCAACGGGGAGGATGCTTTTTTTGTGATATATCGTTGGCGGTCCATGACCGCCAACTGCGCCGGATATATAAAAATTATTTTTTCAGAAATCCCCTTGACAAAACCGTTCATATACTGTATATATAAACATATACAGTATATGAACGCGAAAGGAAGTAATACCTATGGCAACACCGATGCTCCAGCTTGACCATGTAGAAAAAAAATTAGGGGATTTCAAACTGACCAACCTTACCTTTTCCATCCCCCAAGGCTATATCCTTGGACTGGTCGGAAAAAACGGCGCGGGCAAGACAACGCTATTGCATCTGCTGATGGGGCTGTACGCCGCAGATGCCGGGAAAATCTCCGTGCTCGGCGCGGATCCGGGGGAGGATGAGGTGCAGGTAAAAAGCCAGATTGGCTGGGTGCTCCCGGAGGAACTATTCTGGGCGGACCAGACATTAAAAAGTAACGCGGACATGTACGGGAAATATTACCCAAACTATGACCCTGACCGTTTCCGCGAATACTGTGGCCGTTTTGGCCTGTCCGAAAAAAGCCTTTTAAGAAAAATCTCCAAAGGTGAAAAATTAAAATTCCAATTTGCCTTCGCGCTTTCCCACGCGCCCAAGCTATTGCTGCTGGATGAGCCGACCGCAAATTTTGACCCGGAATTTCGGGAAGAGTTTTTTAGGATTATCACGGAATTGATCTCGGACGGGGAACATGGCATCGTCCTGGCCACCCACTTGACCAGTGACCTTGACCGGTATGCGGATTACGTGGCAATGCTTGATGACGGGAAACTGGTTTTCTGCATGGACCGTGCGGCACTTGCGGACTCCTACCGGATTGTCTTAGGGGAGGAATATAAGCTGCGTCTGTTAAAGGACCGGGTGCTTGCCATGGAGGGCGGGAAATACGGCGCGCGGGCATTTGTAAAGCACAGCCGGCGTACCGTCTATGACCCTGAGCTTTGCGTCAGTGTGCCAAGCCTGGAAGAAATCATGTTTTATTACAACATGTCCTTGAAAAAATGATGCCACTTTGCGCCTGGCAACCAAAACCCTGCCGGGAAATATAAGAAAGGATAAGGTAAAAACAATGTGGAAAATGGTTTGGAACGATTTGCGCCATGGATTTTTTCCCGGCCTGAAACGGATGCTGAAACAATTTGCGGAATGCCAGCTCTATCTTTATCTTCTCAGCATCATCCCCATAATTTTCGAACTTTCCGGGCGCGACCTTGCCGTTTATTATGCGGGGACCGTGCCGATGGTGCTTGCGGCGCTCCTTGCGGGCATGTACGGGGGCAGGATAAACAAGGTGCTCTACCTCTGCCCGCTCTCGGCGGATGAGCGCAGGCAGTATTTTATCATTTTTTGGGCAATCCGCGCCGGGATCCCGATCCTTGTATCCCTTTTGTCCGAAGGGCTGCTTTTTATACTGCACCTGACCGGCCCGCTGACATTCTGGCTCGCCGTCCTGACCGTGGCATTTTTTTCGTTGGCGGAGGGGATGTATGGAGGGTTTTCGGAGCGGGGCGGGCAGGGGATGCCACCGGAAAAAAGGATGCCGCCGGGCTACACGGTGTGGGGTGCCGTGATCCTGCTGCTTGGGATATCCACCATGGTTTTTCTGGCGGCGGCGGTCGGCGATATGGAAAAACCAAGATTTAATGGACCGGAGCGGGTATTTGTGTGGATATTGTTTTTCACCCACGCGTCAGCGGTGCTGTTTGTTACCATAAAATATTTCCCGCTGGCGTTCCGGCGCATGCTCTATTATGAGGACATGGCTTCAGGGAAATCCCGGACGCTTCCCTGATGTTGTATGAGGACATGGTGTCAGGAAAAGCCAGTATGCTTCCCTGATGTTGCGGCGGGGCGCATACCAAACGGATATCAACTTTGGAAAACATATTGCCATGCAGCAAAAAATCCTTGGCTGGAACACGGTGTATGGCGGCTTACCGGGAAAAGGGAAAGGAGGGGATGGACATGAAAATATTGATCCGGACACAGGGAACACTTGCAATTTATGAACAGATCGTTGACCAGTTAAAAAACGCGGTCGTGACCGGGGAATTAAAAGCAGGGGAAGCGCTCCCCTCCATCCGGGCGCTGGCAGGGGAACTGGAAGTCAGCGTAATCACGACAAAACGCGCCTACGAGGAGCTGGAAAAAGAAGGCCTGATCCGCGCCGTGCCCGGCAAAGGCTTCTATGTGTGCGAGCACAATAAAGATTACTTGAAAGAAAAACAATACATCGGCTTGGAGCGGCGCATGGCGGAGCTGCTGTCCGACTGCCGCAAGGCAGGGATGGGGAAACAGGACGTGCTTGACATGGTGGAAACATTGATGTAGATGCCGCAGAGCGGCCGTGCCCGGTGCAGCCTGCGATAAAGAATCGCCAACGATATATAGATGCATGAAAAAAATAACAAAATAATGGAAAATAATAGAAAGGAGCGGGGCATGGTCTTAGAATTTCAAAACGTAAACGGAACGGACAGGGGATTTTGTCTGAAAGACATCACATTTTCGGCAGAAAGCGGGTATCTGACCGGGATTGCCGGCAAAAACGGAGCAGGGAAAACAACCCTGTTGCATTACATCGCGGATGCGAAAAAGCATTACACGGGTTCCATCCGTTTTTTAGGGCAGGAATTGCACGAAAACCACACAAAGCTGTTAAACCAGATTGCTTTTGTAGCGGACGATGCCCCATTTTTTAAACTTTATACCGGCAGGCAGAACATAAAAATCCTTTCGCCGCTCTACGAAACATGGGATACCGGACGTTTCGCGCAGGCAGTGGAAAACATAAGCGCATCCACCGGGAAAAAACTAAAATTGGATGCGCCGCTCTCAAAACTTTCGCGCGGGGAATACCTGCGTTTCCAGATGGCATTTGCCATGGCACACCAAACAAAACTGTATTTACTCGACGAAGTCACCGGAGGCATGGATCCCGTATTCCGGCGGGAATTTTTCCGTCTGCTCCACCGGATCCTGGAGCAGGAGGACGTATCCATCCTGATGACAACGCACATGGAGGAAGAACTGGAGAAAAAAGTGGATTATGTCGGGATGTTGGAAGAAGGTCGGTTAAAATCATTCGGAATGGCAGGGCAAACGTAAGAACAACGTGCCAGCACTAAAACCACATGCCAAAACCGAAAAAGGAGGTCAAAGATTTATGGAAATAAGACAAAAAGAAACCAAAACGGAAACAACAGAAACGATGGGAACGAAAGAAGAAATCTTTTTGCAAAAGCAGCGGATCCAGACGTTTGACAAACAGTTGGTGACAGCAGACGAAGAAAAAACATTCGCCTATAAATTCCTCTATATCTTCATGGGGATATTCGGTTCTTTCCTGATGGTTTTCCCGGTAGGACCTGCCGCCGACCCGGACCTGAAAGTGATCCATATCCTCGCATGGATGTTCCTTGGCATGGCGGTCATCTACCGGCTGCAGCCGTATGTCTACGTGGTAGGCATGGGGCGCATATCCGAAATCCTTGCCTACACACCTGTAAACCAGAAACTCCTGCGCCAAGTGCACCGGGGCTATCTGTACCGCTACCTTCTCAAACTCGGTGCCGTATGCCTGACCGCCCAGCAGTTCGGGGCACTCCTTAACGGCGCATGGTCAATCTGGAACCTGCTCTACCCGGCAGGGATCATCCTATCCCTCGGCCTGGTGGGCAACCTATACATCGGATGGAAATGATACCGGAAAGCATCCTTCCTCCCCTTGTAGCCCGCGCCGTCCCAACCTTGGACGGAAATCATTTTTTTTCTGTACTTTTCACCGACAATATGCTACAATAATCTGATAGATAGGGTATGGATATCGATTGTCAAAGGTGGTGGTGCAACTGGTTACGCGAAAATATTTTTCCATAAGAAGGATACAGCCCGGCATGGTCATTGACCAGGCAATCATCGACCGGGCGGGGCGTGTGTTAGTTGCACGCAAAAGCATTCTGGACGATTATACAATAGAAGCATTAAAAAAGATGGGGGTTCCCGGCATCTACATCCGAGAGGGCGAAGAAGAACCGGAAGAACCGGGAAAACCCATGCCGCTTCCGCCCGCACTGCAGCAGAAATTCGAGAAGGAATGTGTGGCGGACCGGGCGAGGGTCAAACTTTCCGAAAGCGTCAAAAAGCGGGTTGAGGAAGGCATCAAATACCTGTATCAGGATGTAAGTTCCCCCAATTTCACGGATGCGACCAAAACAGTCACAAATGACTTAATGAAAGCCATCGATGACAACGAGGCCGTCGCGGTCGATATCAGCGCGCTCAAGGTAAGCGACGAATACACCTTCAAGCACAGTGTGGATGTCGCAACCATGTCCATGATCGTCGCCAAGCGCTACGGCTTTAACGAAAAGCAGGTGTATGAGATAGGGATTTCGGGGTTGCTGCATGACATCGGGAAATCCCAGATCCCGAACGAAGTGTTAAATAAGGCGGGGAAGCTGACGGACGAGGAATTCGCGGTGATGAAGCAGCATTCGGTATTTGGCTATCGGATATTGACGGAAAAAAACGATCTGTCCAATGACATCAAGCTCGGTGTCTTACAGCACCATGAGAAATTAAACGGTAAAGGGTATCCGCTGGGGGTTGCGATGCCAAAGATCAATATTTTTGCGCGGATCATCTCGGTGGCGGACATTTACGATGCGCTCGTAACGGAGCGTCCATATAAAAAGCCGTTCTCGCCGCGGGACGCGGTGGAAATGATCATGTCCATGACAAGCGAGCTGGACGTGGACGTGATGCGCTGTTTCATGGAAAGCGTGATCCTCTACCCGGTCGGGACGGACGTGGCGTTAAGCAACGGCGAGAATGCGCGGGTCGTAGAAAACAGCCCGCTGACGGCGCTGCGCCCGAAGGTGCTTGGGCTGACAACGGGGAAGGTGTATGATCTGGCGAATGATTTGGGGTGTGCGAGTATAATTATTTTGTAGGGGATCAATGTGGAATCAAGGTGGAACATAGATATTCTCTTGCGGAATGTAAAAGAAAGAACATTGCAGAAACAGAGACGAAAAATTTCCAAAATATGAGAAAATATTTGCAGGGGGTGGACATAATGTTGTCCATCTCCTGTGATATACTAAATGAAAAGATTGAAAAATGTAGAAAGGGAAT
>CAYMGZ010000126.1:0-5096 GCA_964390095.1 uncultured Lachnospiraceae bacterium
GGCGCTATATAAAATGGATAGCGGCGGGGAAGGATTGGATTTGGGGGATTTGAACCAGACCGGGAAACGGCTTTAACGCGCGGTTTATGCGCGCCAAAGCCGTTTTTTTCCGGTCAGTAGGTGTATTCACGCTTTGGCTGGTAGAAGAAGGTCTGAAGCTGCCGGTTGCGCCCATAGGTGACGGTGTAACAGTCAAGCGGTGCGTTTTCGGAAAGCTTTTGCTGTAAAAGACCCTCGAACGTGCCATCCTTCTTAGTACCCGAATGGGAACCAGAAGCAGACCGACGGGTATCACGCCTTAATTTCGGGATCGTGGAAACAACCTGTACCGGAACCACTTTGAAATTGCTCGAAAATCCATTTGCTGCGACAATCCCTCCTTGGATACATATTTCAACAGCGACTCGTTTGTTTCTATAAAATATATCGGATTTTTCCGGGAAAAGGTTAAGAGGGGATATGAAAATATTTCCTTGCCAAGTGCGAACATATATTCTATAATATCATTATACGGAATACTGTGCCGCCATCTGGATGAGGCAGATAAAGGCTTGGGCTGGCGAAAGATCAGGATGGTGGGAACCATACCGTTATTATTGCAGCGTGGAAGGAAAAACTGTCAGGAAACGGGCAATGGGGAAGCAGGCCAAGATTACGGGCAATGGCGGCGCGGGGAAGGAACAGGTGTGAGTTGCGGATGGAAGGACAGGAGAAAGAGGAAGAAAAGGGAAGACGTAGTTTTGACCGGGCACACCAGGTCAGGATCTCGGTGCGTGGGCTTGTGGAATTCATCCTACGGCACGGTGATTTGGATAATTCCGCAGGGTACAGTGACCCGGACGCAATGCAGGAGGGTACGCGCCTGCATAAGAAGATACAAAAATCGATGGGCAGTTTTTACGAAGCAGAAGTGCCGATGACCATGGCATCCGAGGTCGAGTACGATGGGGAGTGGTTTGAAATCACCGTCGAGGGGCGCGCGGACGGTGTGATGACGGTGAAGGAAGCAGGGGGCAGGACGGAAACCATGTTGGGGGGAACCATGGCAGAGGGGAAGCCGGGCTTTGGCGCAAGTGAGAGTTTTGTGGACACAGCGTGCCCCACCCCCTGCATCATGATCGATGAAATTAAATGCATTTATCAGGATCTCCAGCATGTGAAGGAAATCCGCCCAATGCACCGGGCGCAGGCGATGTGTTACGCAAGCCAGTATGTCATCCGGCATGACCTGCCGTTGATCGGCCTGCAGCTGACTTACTGTAATATTGGGACGGAACAAATCAAACGTTTCCAGGAAACCTATACAAAGGGGGAATTAACGGAATGGTACGATGGCCTGCTGCACGAGTATGCAAAATGGGTTTCATGGCAGTACCAATGGGGGCTGGTGCGTGATGCGTCAATGAAGCAGCTTGTCTTCCCGTTCCCGTACCGGCCGGGGCAGAAGGAGCTTGCCGCCGGGGTATACCGCACAATCCTGCGCGAGAAAAAGCTTTTCATCGAAGCGCCGACCGGGGTCGGGAAAACGGTCTCCACGCTGTTCCCGGCCATCAAGGCGTTCGGGGAAGGGCTTGTGGAAAAGATATTCTATTTGACGGCGAAAACGATTACGCGCACCGTGGCGGAAGAGACATTCCGCATCCTGACAGAGCAGGGGCTAAAAATGAAGCTGGTCACGCTCACCTCGAAGGAAAAAATCTGCATCCTTGAAAAGCCGGACTGTAACCCGGCACTCTGTGAGCGTGCGAGGGGGCATTTCGACCGTGTCAATGATGCTGTTTATGACATGCTTACGCACGAGGAGGGCATCACACGGGAACTGATCCTGCAATATGCGGAAAAATATCAGGTCTGCCCGTTTGAGATGTGCCTTGACGTGACGACATGGGCGGACGGGGTGATTTGCGATTACAATTATGTTTTTGACCCAAAGGCTGCATTGAAGCGCTTTTTCGCGGATGGGAGGAGGAACGAATACGTTTTCCTGATTGACGAGGCGCATAACCTTGTGGAGCGTGCAAGGGATATGTACAGCGCGGTACTGTACAAGGAGGACTTTTTGGCGGCAAAGCGCCTGCTAAAGGAAAAATCGGTGCGCATGGCGAGGCAGTTGGATGCGTGCAACACCGCGCTGTTAAAAATGAAGCGGGAATGTGACGAGATGGAAGTCTGGGAGAACGCGGGCGAACTTCCGCTGATGCTGATGCGGCTGCTCTCGGAGTCCGAGGAATTTTTGCAGGAGCACAAGAGTTTTGACGGCAGGGAGCAGGTGTTACAGCTTTATTTTGACGTGCGGCATTTCATGAATATCCATGACCGTCTGGATGACAATTACCTGATTTACTCAGATTATAGCGAAAGCGGTGATTTCCGCGTTACTTTAAAATGCATGGATCCGTCCGCCAATCTTTCCCAGTGCTTCAAAAAGGGGCGCAGCGCCATTTTTTTCTCGGCGACCCTGCTCCCGGTGCGGTATTACCGCGAGCAGTTAGGCGGTGGCGAGGAGGATTATGCGATTTACGCTCCAACGCCGTTTGAGCGGGAAAAGCGCCTGCTGATGGTCGGGGCGGATGTCAGCACGAAGTATTCAAAGCGCGGCGAGGAACAGTACGGGCGCATTGTCGGTTATATCGAGGCGGTCACGCAGGCGAAAAAGGGCAATTATATGGTCTTTTTCCCGTCCTACCAGATGCTGGAGCTGATCTATGGGAGGGTGCAGGGGCGCATCCCCAATATTTTGCCACAGCAGAGCGCCATGACCGAGCAGGAGAGGGAGGAATTTTTGGAAGCCTTTGTGGGGGCACCGAAGGAGGGGGTCGTCGGGTTTTGTGTGATGGGGGGGATTTTCAGTGAGGGGATCGACCTGAAAAATGACCGGTTAATCGGAACCATTATTGTTGGAACGGGGTTGCCGATGGTCTGCAATGAGAGGGAACTGTTCCGGGGGTTTTTTGACCGGAGGAATGGGCAGGGGTTTGATTATGCCTACCTTTATAACGGGATGAACAAGGTGCAGCAATCCGCCGGGCGCGTGATCCGCACGGTGGAGGACGAGGGGGTGATCCTGCTATTGGATGAGAGGTTTTTGAACCGCCAGTACCAGGAACTGTTCCCGAGGGAATGGTTCCCGTATGAGACGGTGAGCCTTGGGACGGTAGGGGAGAAAATTCGGGAGTTCTGGGCGCGGCGTGGAAAAAGCTGAGGCGGATGCAAGATTTGTATTGCATTTATTTGGGGAACTGTGGTATGATATTTTTTGGAAAAGCTTGTATGCCACGCGGAATGGTCTGCAATAAATGGCATTTGCGGGGATGGTTATATGGGGGCTTGGTTTTCGGCAAAAAGCTTCCGGAAAAAATTTAGGCAGGAAAGGATTGGGAAAATGAAGGGTATTATTTTGGCAGGGGGGGCGGGAACGAGGTTGTATCCGCTGACGGTGGTTACGTCAAAGCAACTGCTTCCGGTGTATGATAAACCCATGATATATTATCCGCTTGCAACGCTGATGCTGGCGGGAATCCGGGAAATCCTGGTTATTTCAACGCCGCAGGACCTGCCGAATTTCGGGCGGCTGTTGGGGGATGGAAGCCAGTACGGTATATCGCTTTCCTATCAGGAGCAGCCAAACCCTGACGGGCTTGCACAGGCATTTTTGCTTGGTGAGGAGTTTATTGGCGGGGAGCCTTGCGCGATGGTTCTCGGGGACAATATTTTTTATGGGAACGGCCTTGGGCATCTGTTGCGCACGGCGGTGGAAGATGCCGAAAACGGGCGCGCAACAATTTTTGGCTATTATGTCAATGACCCGGAACGTTTTGGCATTGTAGAGTTTGGCCAGGATGGGCAGGTGGTTTCCCTCGAAGAAAAGCCCAAACAGCCCAAGTCAAATTATTGCGTTACGGGAATTTATTTTTATGACAGACGTGTGGTGGAATATGCAAAAAGATTGAAGCCCTCGGCGCGTGGGGAATTGGAAATCACGGACCTGAACCGCATGTACCTCGCAGACAAGACATTGGATGTGAAGCTTTTGGGGCGCGGTTTTGCGTGGCTTGACACGGGAACGATGGACAGCCTTCTGGATGCATCGAATTTTGTGCAGATGGTTGAAAAGCGTCAGGGCATTGAGATTTCAGCGCCGGAAGAAATTGCGTATGTGAATGGCTGGGTTACGAAGGACGAGCTTTTGGAGGCAGCAGGGCGTTATGGGAATTCGCCGTATGGGGAGCATTTGCGGCGGGTTGCGGATGGGAAGGTGCGGTATTAGGGGGGATTTCTATAAAATGAAAAGGAGAGGACAAAGAATGAAGGTTTTAGTAACAGGCGGTGCCGGGTTTATCGGCTGCAATTTTGTACATTATATGTTGGAGGAGCATCCGCAGGATACGGTTGTGAACCTCGATTTGCTGACTTACGCCGGCAATCTGGAATCGCTTGCGGACGTTGAGGGTTCCCCGAATTACCGTTTTGTGAAGGGTGATATCTCGGATACGGCTTTGGTGGACGGGCTGTTTGAACAGGAGCATTTTGATGTGGTGGTAAACTTCGCGGCGGAAACGCATGTGGACCGGTCGATCAAGGATCCGGGGGTTTTTGTGCGGACAAATGTAATGGGAACCCAAGTGCTTTTGGATGCGGCGAGGAAATATGGTGTGAAGCGCTACCATCAGGTTTCGACGGATGAGGTATACGGGGACTTGCCATTGGAGCGCAAGGATCTATTTTTCACGGAGCAGACCCCGCTGCACACATCAAGCCCTTATTCGGCAAGCAAGGCTGGCTCCGACCTGCTTGTGCTCGCATATTACCGCACGTTCGGGCTTCCAGTGACAATCTCGCGCTGTTCCAACAATTACGGGGCTTACCAGTTCCCGGAAAAAATGATCCCGCTCATGCTGACACGGGCATTTTCGGATGAGACGCTGCCGGTTTATGGCACAGGCATGAATGTGCGCGACTGGCTGCATGTGCGCGACCATTGCAGCGCGATTGATTTGATCCTGCAAAAGGGCAGGGTTGGCGAAGTTTACAATATTGGCGGGCACAATGAGAAGACGAACCTGGAGGTCGTGCGGATTATTCTGGAGGTGCTTGGC
>CAYMGZ010000126.1:5106-7885 GCA_964390095.1 uncultured Lachnospiraceae bacterium
GGGGCATGACCTGAGGTATGCAATCGACCCGGCGAAGATTGAGGCGGAGCTTGGCTGGAAGCCGCAGTATACCTTCGAGACAGGAATCCGCCAGACAATCGAATGGTATCTGGAAAACCGTCCGTGGTGGCAGCATATTTTGGACGGGGAATATAGTGATTATTTTAAAAAGATGTATAAGATGTAGAGACGGGGATTTTGGGAAAAAGCGGGCAAGTTTCAGTAAAAAGGATGAGATGAAATGGGAAAAATCAAAGTGACAGGGTGTGGGATTGAGGGGCTTTATGTGATTGAGCCGGAGGTACGTGAGGACGCGCGCGGGTATTTTATGGAAACATATAATTACGGGGATATGCAGGAAAAGGGGCTTGATATGGTTTTTGTGCAGGACAATCAGTCTAAATCGCGCAAAGGTGTATTACGTGGGCTGCATTTCCAGATTGAGCACCCGCAGGGGAAGCTTGTGCGGGTAATCAAAGGGCGCGTGTTTGATGTGGCGGTTGACATGCGGCATGGTTCCACAACGTATGGGAAATGGTATGGGGTGGAGCTTTCCGAGGAAAATAAAAAGCAGTTTTATGTTCCGGAGGGCTTTGCGCACGGCTTCCTTGTGCTTTCGGATGAGGCGGAGTTTTGCTATAAGTGTACGGACTTTTATCATCCGGGGGATGAGGGCGGGATTGCCTGGAATGATCCAAAGGTTGGGGTGGAATGGCCAATCGAGGAGGGGATGGAAGTGATTTTATCGGAGCGGGACCAGAAATGGGGAGGGCTGCCGACAAAGTAAGAGGATTGTGGAAGTTGATGGGGCTTTAGAGAATGTTGGGAGTGTTGAGGTAGGTTTTGTTGGGAAAAGAATGAACGTCTACGGTTGGTAGGGGTGTCTGGAAAACGTTGTTTTATGAGGGTTCGGAATGACGTTTTCCGGGCACTCTTTTTTTGTTTTTTGTGGGAGGAAAATTATGGGAGAAGTTGGAGGGTTTAGGAAGATTGTGGGCGATTTTCGGGGGGATGTGAGGGGAGGGGGGAAAGTATAGTTTTTTTCGTTGGTTTTTGTGTTTTTTCGACGGGGGAATGCAACATTTTGCGGCAAATGTTGCATTGGGTGTGGATGTGTACTAGGAAGGCATGTAGGTCCTGCGCGGACGGTGTGCCACGGGCAGGCTGCCAAAGGGTTTTGGGGGCGACAGGCGTAGGTGTGTATCTGGATCCAATGCGGCATGGTGGTTGCAATCTTTGCAAAAGAAGTTATGTACCCTTGAGGGGGCAAGGCCCCGGGGATACAGGAAGTTCTTTAGGAAGAATAGGGGGAACACCCCTAGTATTTCCTAAAGTGAAAAAGAATCGGGGCGAAGGAACGCCCCAACAACTGACCGCCAGAAAAATAAAAGAACAGAAAGGGCGGCAGAAATCTAAAACATGGAGGTAAAATACTATGGTAGTACAACACAACATGCAGGCGATGAACGCGAACCGTATGCTCGGCATCACAGCAAGCCAGCAGGCAAAGTCCACCGAGAAACTCTCTTCCGGTTACAAGATCAACCGTGCTGCAGACAACGCAGCAGGGCTTGCAATTTCCGAGAAGATGCGCAAACAGATCCGTGGTCTCGACCAGGCATCCGCGAACGCACAGGACGGTATCTCCGCTGTACAGACAGCAGAAGGTGCATTAAATGAAGTACAGGATATGCTCCAGAGGATGAATGAACTCGCAGTACAGGCGGCAAATGGTACAAATTCCACAACTGACCGTCAGTCCATTCAAGATGAGATTGACCAGCTTGCAACCGAGATTGACCGTGTATCCGAAACCACCAAGTTCAATGAAGCATATCTTCTCAAGGGAGATAAAAATGCGCCAGAAAAGTTTAGCTTTTCATATGGCCCGGCACAAACAAATGGACAGACGGCAGTAGTTGATTTGGATGGAACAGGTCAAAATCAGAATATTGATGTCGCTACAGGTTTGGATTTGACAGTTGATTTTTCCAATGCAACTGCTTCTGCGGAAGACCAGAATGCAATCGCAAAGTCCCTCCGTGACCAAGGATTTTATGTTGCGGAGGAAATTCTGGATGATGGAACCGGTCAGGGTATCAGGACTTCGTATCATTTAGGGTTAAACGGAGAAGTTGCAAAAAATTATTCCATCAATGTTACTGATCCAGGGCTTAGTTCTGGAACTGGTGCATTCCAAATCACAGATGCTAAGGGAAATATCGTTGCAGAGGTTCAGATCACAGGCGGTAATTTAACGGCTGCAGCCAATGTTAATGACATTGGCAAGATTTCTTCTACTAACATGACTGCCCGCAACATTACAACAGTTGCCATTGATACCAATGCTACAGCACAGTATTATGACAAGGACGGAAATGCAATTTCAGCAAATGCATTGAAAGATTATTTTACTGCGAACGATAACGGAGGTACAATAGTACCATATATGCGTGCAGGGGCACAGGTCTACGATGCAGTTGGTAATGCGATTGATATGGATCAGCTCACACAAGATATATCTTCAAATGCAAACGATGTTGTTGCTGTTCCGAATCTTGTTGGTGATTTGAAGCTGAAACTTCATGTTGGTGCAGATGCAACATCTAATAACCAGATTACAATCAATCTTCAAGCAATGAGTGCAAAGGGGCTTGGCGTAAACGGGCTTAAGGTGAACGGGGCTGATGATAGCAATGCCCGTGATGCAGTCGAGACCGTCAAATCTGCCCTTGCAACTGTATCTGCACAGCGTTCTGAACTCGGTGCCGTACAGAAC
>CAYMGZ010000127.1:0-7872 GCA_964390095.1 uncultured Lachnospiraceae bacterium
TATTTTTCCTTTTACGTTATGTTTCGTGATTGACAATTCATTTGCAATTTGCTAGAATAAAATTGGATTATTCGGAAAAAGTTCAAAAACAACAAACCGTGCAATTATTCTGGTGCAAAGGAGAACGACACATGGGAAAAATTTGTCTGGATATAAGTAAATGTGTGGGCTGTAATGCTTGTGTGAGGGTATGTCCGGTGATTGATGCAAACATCGCGAAAACCGACAGTAACGGGAGGCTGGTCATTCATATTGATGAGAAGAAATGCATCAAATGCGGCGCGTGTATCCGCGCGTGCTCACATACTGCAAGATCCTTTGAGGACGACATCGATATATTTATGAAGGATTTAAAGATGGGGCAGGAGATTGTTTTGATCGCGGCCCCTTCCATCAAGATTGGTTTTGATGGCAACTGGCGGCATGTCCTTCAGTGGTTCCGGAACCAGGGTGTGGAAAAAATATACGATGTTTCCTATGGTGCAGATATTTGTACATGGGCGCATCTGCGCTACCTTGAAAAGCACCCGAATGCAAAGTTAATCTCGCAGCCATGTGCGGCGGTGGTGAATTATGTGTTAAAGCATAAGCAGGAGCTTTTGCCGTATCTTTCCCCGATCCAAAGCCCAATGCTGTGCCTGGCAATCTATATCCGCAGGGTATTGGGTTACCGTGGGAAGATTGGGGCGATCTCCCCGTGCATTGCCAAAGGGGATGAATTCCGTGATACGGGATTGATTGATTACAACGTGACAATGGAACATCTGAGGGATTATTTTAAGAAAACGAAAGTTGACCTGCCGACCGTAAAGCTCTACAGCGAGTTTGAGTTTGATGACAACATCGGCCTTGAGGGCGCGATTTATCCGAGGCCGGGCGGATTGATGAAAAACCTCCAGATCCATAACCCGGACCTGTCCATCATCAACTCCGAGGGAACGGAGCGCCTGTACGACGACCTGAATCTTTACTTAAAGCAGAAGGAAAGGGATCTCCCGACGGTTTTTGACGTACTAAGCTGCAAGGATGGCTGCAACGGGGGACCGGCGACCGGCGTGGATTACCATTGTTTCGCGATCAGCAATATCATGTACGATGTGGAGAAATATGCCAGGACCGTCCGCAGGAAGAATGTGACCAGACATGGGCAGGATATGCAGTTCCTTGATTTTGATAAAAAACTGAATCTTGATGATTTTATCCGCAGATATGATGTGAAGGACAATAAAACCATCCATGTCACGGAGGCGGACATAGAGCGGGCGTACCTGCTGCTTGGCAAGCACACGGAGGCGGAGAGGCATTTTGACTGCCATGCCTGTGGGTTCCGTACCTGCCGTGAGATGGCGATTGCGTTGGCGAAAGGGGTCAATGAAAAGGAGAATTGCCACCAGTACATTGTACATTCTGTTGGGGAAGAACGGCTTAAGGTTGAGCAGGTTAACCATAAGGTCCATGAGATGAATAATGACCTGATGAAAGTGTTCGAACAGCTTAACAACAGCATTTATGAGATCAAAGGGGAGGCGGATGTGATCCGCGAGACCGGTTTACATACCTCGGAAAAGATGACCGTCCTGACGGAGCATATGAGCAAGCTGGCAAGTTTGAATGAAGGGCTGAAAGAATCAGCGGAGCGCATCAATTCCAGTATCGAGAGTTATAATGTCATGACGCAGGATGTGGGGAAAATCGCGGGCAAGATCAACCTCCTCTCCCTAAACGCGGCGATCGAGGCAGCAAGGGCGGGCGAGGCAGGGAACGGGTTCGCGGTGGTTGCTTCCAATATCCGGCAGCTTTCGGACAGCTCGAAATCCTCCGTTGCATCCGCAAAGGAAAACGATGAGGCGATCAAGGACGCAATCAAGGAGATTTCCAATGTGGTGGAACGCTTTAATGCCACAATCGCGGAACTTCTTGGTTCCGTGGAGGATGCGATCATGAACGTGAACCAGACAGCCGATAAAGGGCAGGCAATACAGGAGTCCATGGATTCCGTATCGCGGATGGCGGATAATGTAAAAGCAGTCATACATGAGACCAATGAAATCCTGAATTAAGGAAGGGCAGGGGTGGGCGGCTTGAGCGTGACGGGAAGCTTGGCCGCCCCCCTCTTTTATGCACAGGCCCGTGCCAGGGAAAGCATGCCATTGACGCGGCGCGCACGGGTCGCACAAAGGGGCGAAGGGGAAAGCGCCCTTCCTTCTGATGCAGGCCTGTGCCAGAAAATGACAGGGGTGGCCGGAGGGGAATATGGTTGTAAAATACATAAAAAAATATTGGGTGAGCTACCTGCTTGGCATGCTGGTACTTTTGGCGGTGGACTATCTGGGGCTCCTGATCCCGGAATATACCGGCGATGTGACGGATGGGCTGATCGCGGGGATGGACATGCAAGGCGTTGCCGCCCTGCTTTTAAAGATCCTGCTTGTGGGCGGCCTGATGGCGCTTGGGCGCTTTGGGTGGCGCTATTATATTTTTGGTGCGGCACGCAGGATTGAATATGAGCTGCGCGGGGAAATGTTTACGCACCTGTCCACGCTCTCCATGCGCTATTACAATGAAAATAAGACGGGCGATTTGATGGCGCATTTTACGAACGACCTTGGTGCCATCCGCATGTCGCTTGGCCCGGCGGTCATCTCGACTTTTGATGCCATCGTCATGACCGTCATGGTCATCGCAAAGATGATTGTGCATGTAAACCTGACGCTGACCCTGCTTGCGTGCATCCCGATGTTAATCATCCTGTTCGGCGGGATTTATTATGGGAAGGCGGCGGAGCGGCGTTTTTCGGAAAAGCAGCAGGCGTTTTCCGATATGACCGACCAGGTGCAGGAAAGCATCTCCGGCATCCGTGTCATCAAGGCCTTCGTTCAGGAGGACAAGGAGAGGGAAGCATTCGCAAAAGCAAACCAAAACAATAAGGAAAAGAATTTAAGCGTTGTCAAGCTTCAGGCAGTTGTGATGCCGCTGCTTGACGTGATCGTCGGCATTTCCAGCGTGATTGCGCTGTTGTACGGCGGGAAGCTGGTGCTCGGCGGGGAGCTTACGGCGGGGCAGTTTGTGTCATTTACGTCCTATGTGAGCATGCTTGCCTGGCCGATGATTGCGGTCGGTGACAGCATCAATTCCTTTTCGCAGGGCTTTGCGTCCATGAACGGCGTGGTGGCATTCTTGGCCGAGGGTCCGGAAATCGAGGACGGGGCGGGGGTGGATGCGGGTCTGGGGCGGCTGGCCGGCGATATCCGCCTGCGGCACCTGACGTTTTCTTACCACCCGGGAGCGGAACCGGCATTAAAGGATCTATCCCTTGATATCAAAAAAGGGGAGACATTGGCAATTTTAGGGCGTACCGGAAGCGGAAAAACAACCCTTGCGAACCTGCTTGTGCGCATGTACGATGTGGGGGAGGGGATGATCTGCATGGACGGGCATACAATCGGGGAAATCCCGCTTGCCGTGCTGCGCGAATCCGTCGCGTATGTGCCGCAGGATAATTTTTTGTTCTCGGATACCCTACAGACGAATATCGCATTCGGCGTAAGGAAACTTTCCGATGTGCCGGAGGAGGTATTTGAGGAGGGGTCGGCAAGCGCGAAGATTTTTATGTCACACAAGGAGCGGTTGGAGGAATATCTTGAGAGGGATTTCTTCCAGTCGAAAAACCGCATGGATGAAGCCTACGGTGACTTGGGACCCGTAACAGAGGCGGCAAAACAGGCCTGTATCCATGACAACATCATGGATTTCCCGAAAAAGTATTCCACGATGGTCGGCGAGCGTGGAGTGACAATCTCCGGCGGGCAGAAGCAGCGCAGTTCCATCGCGCGGGCGTTGATGAAAGATGCGCCGGTCCTGATTTTAGATGATTCCCTCTCGGCCGTGGATACGGACACGGAAGAAAAAATCCTGGCGGCGTTAAAGGAAAACCGTGCGGGTAAGACGACCATCATCATCGCGCACCGCATTTCGACGATACAGAATGCCGACCATATCTTAGTCTTAGAGCACGGGAAAATGGCGGAGTACGGCACGCATGAAACGTTGCTTGCGGCAGGCGGTATCTATTCGAAGCTATATGCGAAACAGCAGCTGGAAAAACAGCTTCTGACGGAGTAGGGAGGAAGATGCGATGAACCGGAAAGAAATCGAATTAGAAAAATCGGCAGCGCATGGCGTGTTCTCCCGCCTGCTCACTTACGCGAAGCCCTACGCGCACTGGATGGCGGCGGCACTGTTTTTGGTGCTAATCATCACGGTGCTTGAACTCTACCGCCCGGTGATCATGGGTGAGGTCATTGACCTGTTCATGGAGGATGCCCCGTTTTCCAAAGTCGTGCGCTGCGGGCTGATTTACCTTGGTACTTTGCTGCTTAGTTTTGTCTGCAATTTTTTACAGACTTGGATCCTGCAGCTGACCGGGCAGAATGTCATTTATAATATCCGCGAGGAAGTGTTTGACCACATCAACAAGCTTTCGCTGCGTTTTTTTGATATCACGCCCGTCGGCAAGATCGTGACCCGCGCCACAAACGATGTGGAGGCGCTGCACGAGATGTACGCGAATATTTTGGTGCGCCTGATCAAAAATGCAGTGACGATCATCGGCCTTGCGGTCGTCATGTTAGTGCTAAATGTAAAAATCGCGCTGTTCGCATTTGCGTTATTGCCATTTATTGTAGGGCTGACCGTCCTGTTCAAACGGATTTCGCGCATGACCTACCGTATCACCCGCACGAAAATTACGGCATTAAACACCTACCTTTCCGAGCATTTATCCGGGATGAAGGTCATCCAGATCTTCGCGCGGGAAAAAGAAAAAAATGCGGAGTTTGGCAGGAAGAACAAGGACTTGTACAGGGCAAATTACCGTGAGATGATGGTGTTTGCCGTTTTCCGGCCAAGCATTTATTTCCTTTCGGTCGTGGCGCTCTCCATCATCATCTGGACGGGTTCCTCCTCGGTCATCAAGGGGGCGGTCACGGTCGGGACGCTGTATACGTTTATCCAGTACATCAATTCCTTTTTCCAGCCAATCCAAGAACTGGCGGAGCAATTTGGGACGCTCCAGTCGGCGATGGCATCGGCGGAAAAGATTTTTACGCTGTTGGATGAGGAACCTATGGTCACAAACCCGCCGCGGCCGGTGGATGTGGGCAAGGTGCGCGGGCGTATCGTGTTTGACCATGTATGGTTTGCCTACCAGGGGGAGGAATGGATCCTAAAGGATGTCAGTTTCACGGTGGAGGCAGGTTCGCGCGTGGCCTTTGTCGGCGCGACGGGCGCGGGGAAATCCTCGGTCCTGAACCTGATCGGCAGGTACTATGACATCCAAAAAGGAAAAATTACAATCGACGGCGTGGATATCCGCGAGCTGGACAAGGGGAAGCTGCGTGCGGCGATCGGGCAGGTGCAGCAGGATGTTTTTATTTTTACGGGCGATATCAGCAGCAACATCCGCCTGCGGCGGGAAGATATCACGGATGAGGATATTGTACGCGCGGCGAAATATGTCAATGCGGATGATTTTATCTCGCGCCTGCCGGGCGGCTACCATGAGCCCGTGACGGAGCGGGGCAGCACCTTATCCGCGGGGCAGCGCCAGCTCCTCTCCTTTGCAAGGACACTCGCCTATGACCCGGCGATCCTCGTCATGGATGAGGCGACGGCCAACATCGATACCGAGACGGAGCTTTTAATCCAGGAAGCACTTGAAAAGCTGATGCAGGGCAGGACGACCATCATGGTTGCACACCGCCTTTCCACAATACAGCACGCGGACAAGATCATTGTCATGCACAAAGGGGAGATACGGGAAAGCGGCACGCATCAGGAATTGCTCGCGGCAGGCGGGATTTACAAGAAACTGTATGAACTGCAATTGCACGGTGAGTAAAACAGTGTATGCCCGTACAGCGCGAGGGAAAAGGAGACGCGTTAGGAAGGGGATACACGGAACTAAAAATAAGGAGGAGATATTTATGTTAAGGAAGAAAATCGGATGTTTCGCGATGGCAGCAATGCTGGCAGCGGGGATGCTGGCAGGATGCGGCGGAAAGGAAAAGGAGACAGAGCCGGAGGCAACACCGACACCGGTTGCAACGCCGACCCCGGAGGCAACACCAACGCCGGAGCCAACCAAGGCGACCGAGGCGACCCCAACGCCGGAACCAACCAAGGCCGCCAGCAAATATGACATCCCGGATGTCGTGATGGAAGCAAAAGAAGTCCCGGACACGGACGCGTTCCGATTCACAAAGGACATGAAGATCGGCTGGAACCTCGGGAATACGCTTGACGCGGTGGATGCCAACGTTGACGATGAACTGAAATATGAGTCCGCATGGTGCGGTGTCATCACGATGCCAAAACTGATCCAGTCCGTAAAAGAAAAAGGTTTTAACACAATCCGCATCCCGGTATCATGGCATAACCATGTTTCCGGCGAGGACTTCACGGTCAGCGAGGTTTGGATGAACCGTGTGAAGGAAGTCGTTGATATGGCAATCGATGAGGGGATGTATGTCATCCTAAACATCCACCACGATGTAGATGCAGCCTATTATTACCCGACCTCAGAGCATCTTGACACATCGCTGCATTATATCAGCTGCGTCTGGAAACAGATTGCGGAAAAATTCGCGGATTACGACGAACACCTGATTTTTGAGACCTTAAACGAGCCGCGCATGGTTGGCACGAATTTTGAGTGGTGGATCAACCCAAATGACGCAAGCTGTAAGGATGCCGTTGAATGCATCAACAAACTCAACCAGGCAGCGGTTGATACCATCCGGGCGACAGAGGGCAACAACAAGGCACGCTACATCATGGTCCCGGGCTATGACGCATCCCCGGATGGTGCACTAAATGCAGGCTTTGTGCTCCCGGAGGATTGCGTGGAGAACAAGCTGATCGTATCCGTGCATGCCTACACGCCATACAATTTCGCCTTGGACGAAAAAGGAACATCAGAATTTGATTCCGACAAGGCTTCCGATGTGCGCGGCATCACGGAATTCATGGATAAGCTTTATGACCGTTTTATCAAAAACAGTATCCCGGTTGTCATCGGCGAGTTTGGCGCGCGTGCAAAGAGCGGCAATGTGCAGGACCGTGTGGATTTCTCCGTTGCTTATATCGCGGCAGCGCGTGCAAGGGGTATTACCTGCTGCTGGTGGGATAACAATGCATTCATCGGGAGCGGTGAGAACTTCGGTCTGGTAGACCGCGCACCGTTAAAATGGCGGTTCGAGGATATCGTGACCGGGCTGATGAAATATGCGGAAAGCGTGGATGGGAATTAAACGGTAGGGAAAGATATACAAAATGGGGCATATTTACCATATGCCCCATTTTTCCGTTACTCAGCCGAATATGGAATCGAAACAGAAAAATCCTGAAAAATCCCAGATGGCACCGTTTCGGAAAACGGATATTGTTCCACGCTCTCTTTTTCAAAATGATACACCGTTGTCATTTTCCGTTCCGGATCGACAATCCAATATTCCCGGATGCCTGCGGCGCGGTATTTAAAAAGTTTTGTATAATAATCCATCTGTCTGCTCCCACGCGATACGATCTCAATGACCCAATCCGGTGCGCCATCACAGCCCTTCTCGGTAAGTTTATCTTTGTTACAAACAACGCTGATATCTGGTTCGACATAATTTTTTCCGTTTTCGCTGAGGAATACTGCAAATGGGGTCGGGAATACCTCACAATCCCCTTTATTTTTGCGGATATACAGATTGATTTCCGTGTTCAGAAAATTTAATAAACGCTGATGGTTTGTGTTTTGCGGTGCCATATCATAAATTTGCCCGTCAATCAATTCCGCCCGCTTCCCGTCCGGGAGGGCGTAGATAT